>JACMMD010000747.1 GCA_014379235.1 Anaerolineae bacterium | reverse complement strand
TGGTTCGCGCTTCGAGATCGTCGCCGTGTTGATAGCAGCGCAGCAGCGAACCCGCGATAGTCTTGATGCCCGACAGCGCAGCCGCTGTCGACAACGGATTGCGGTTGATCGAGTACAGCGCTTCGACGCAGTGAGCCAGTGCGTTAATGCCTGTGGCGGCGGTCACACTCGGCGGCAAATCGAGCGTCAGCGCCGGGTCGTAGATCACCAGCTTGGGCGGGATTTTGTCGTCGCGCACGGTGACTTTGCGCGTCGAACCATCTTCCATCACACGGGTGATGCCATAGGTCGGCGTCATCTCCGAGCCTGCATAGGTCGTCGGGATGGCGATACTCGGCACACGCGGCGGCACAGGTGGATAATGCGACTGCGCCGCTTCGACCCCGATGCGCCGCCCTTCTAGCCCCAAACTGACGGCCTTAGCCATCCCCAACGGACTGCCACCGCCAACACCGATCACTGCGTCTATATTGTTTTGCTCGGCCAGCGCCGTTACGCGGTTGACCTGTGCCTCTTGAACGTGTGCGGCGACTTCCGCAAATGTAATGACGAGCCGCCTTCCAAGCAGCGTTTCGATCTGCGCGACGACACCGTTCTTAAGCAGGCTTGGCGACGCGCACAACATCAGCCGTGACCAACCGTACATATCCACCGCGTCGGGCAGTTTGGCCAGCGCTCCCGCGCCGAAAATGATTTCCTGTGCGTAAGCAGTATAGCGAAATTCGTTCAACGCGCCTCTCCATCCTCAACATCAACCGCACGGGCGGGCAGCAAGCGATGAGCCGGAAAAAGCTCCCAACCGAAGCGCTCGTGTAGCAGCCCCCAGATGCCCTGCGGCGCGACCAACATCATGACAATGGCGATTATACCGAGAAGGATGAACGACCACTCGCCAAAGTTGGCCAGATATTCGCGGATGAAACTGTACAAAATCGTTCCGATGATCGGCCCTTCGATGGTGCCGATGCCGCCGATGACCACGATGAAAATCATGGTCGCCGTCCACTGAACGCTGAACGCCGCGTTCGGTGTGATACGCAGAATGTTCACGTAGATCAGCGCCCCCGCCACGCCCGTGACGAACGCGCTGATGGCGAACACAGTTAGCTTGATGCGCGTGGTGTTCACGCCGAGGCTGGCCGCCGCCTGTTCGGAATCGCGTACCGCCGCCAAGCCGAGTCCGGTCTTGGAGCGCGCCAGATAATACACCAGCAGCACCGCGCCCACACCGATCAACACTGCTAAGAAGTAGGTCAGGTTTTCACGCGGAGCGCGCTCAAACTCGCGGGCGGCGTTGAGTGTTCGACCTGAGCCGCCTTTGAGCCATTCGGTGCTGCTCGACACCAGCAGTCGGAAAACTTCGGCTACCACCCACGTACCAATCGCAAAGTAGCCGCCGCGCAGCCGGAACAGCAGCGCAGCCGTCGGCACGGACAGCACGAGCGGAATGAAGCCAGCCAGCAGCACGGCTATGAACATATTGATACCGAGATCGTCGGCCAGCACGATCATCGCATAGCCGCCAAGCCCGATCCACGCCTGCTGTCCGACGGATACCAGCCCCGCCCGGCCCGCCAGCAAATTCCACATCTGCGCCAGCGCCAGCAGGCTCATCAGTTCGACGATGGTTCGCATGGCGAAGCCGCCGGCCCACAACGGCACGGACAGCAGCGCCGCCACCACGACGACAATGACGACGATCAGCTTTAACTCTCGTACAGCCAACCAGCGCATATAGTTACTCATCCCATGTACGGTACTCTAACCCTCATCCCTGGCCCTTCTCCCTCAGGGAGAAGGGTGAAAGTCCCTCGTCCTGAGGGAGAGGGATTTAGGGTGAGGGTGCTTTTACTCGTCCCGTGTGCGCGAGAACAAACCCGTCGGGCGAACCGCTAAAACCACCAGCGTCACGACATGCCCTGACAGTTGAAACCACGTCGGGTCGAACTGCGCGCCGACGGTCTGCGCCACACCCAGAATGATTCCGGCGAACAGTGTCCCGCGCAGGCTGCCAAGCCCGCCGATAATCACCGTCTCGAAGGCGAAGATCAGCCGCGCCGGGCCATCCGTCGGCGCGAAGTTAGTGCGGATGCCCAGAAACACGCCCGCGACGGCCACAATCGCCAGCGAGATACCCATCGCCAGCGCGTAAATCTGGCGGCTGTTGATGCCCATCAGTTCGGCGGTAGCGGGGTCGTCGGACGTGGCGCGGAAGGCCCGCCCCAAACTGGTGCGCTCGAAAAATATTTGCAGTGCCAGCAAAATCAGTACGGCGGTGACGAACGTCAGCAGCGGCGCGACGCCGATGGACACTGCATCGCCAATGCGGATGCTGGCCGTCTCTAATTCGCCCGCGTCCAAGCCCTGCGAATCCGCCGAGAACTGCAATTGCAGCACGTTTTGAATGATAACCGACAAGCCG
>JACMMD010000746.1 GCA_014379235.1 Anaerolineae bacterium | reverse complement strand
TAACATGCCCTACCCTGCAAACGGCAAACTGGTTCACATATTATCCTATTGCGGCTTCATATCGGTCTCTTGCGCGGATGCAAAGTACGCCTTGATTACAGGGGTGGCATAGAACAGTGCTGCGATCCCGACATAAATCGCCAGCCAAACGAGAGCTAAAAACCCGTTGCCAGCAACCAAGCGAAACACCTGAACGACCATCCCCGCTACGGCAATCAGAATAGCAACGTCGCGGCCCCATGACAGCCGGAAGAACAGCGGAAAAGCGACGATGATCCACAGCCGGCCTTCGATGATTTGAACAATGCGTAGAATCGGGCCGAGCGCACCAAACTGTGTATCGGCAGCCGCTAAACCGCCAACGCCCAGCAGGTCACTCCATTGGTTGTCGGCATCGCTTGTGAACAAAATCAACAGCCCGCGCACCAACAGAAGCGCGGCGAGTACGAACACGAATATCTTGGTTCCACCACTAGCAGTCTGATTCATGAGATTTTCTCCGCTGTAAATATTGTGCTTAGATGACTTAATCGCTCTTATGGGCTACGGTTGCGAGGTCAAACAAAGTTATGAGTTCTTGCGTATAAACGTCCATATCGGTATCAGGGTAGGTAACTAATTGTTCGAGAGCACCGTCAATTGCTTTTCGAATGCTTACTGCCATCGGGTGAACATCGAACAAACGGAACTCCCCCGTTTCCTGCCCCCAGCGCAGCAGGTCTTCAAGCGGCTTCAAGATGGACTCGTCGGGATTAGCCCCGGTAGGCAGCTTACCGGGTTCGGCCATCCAGTGAATGATGATCTCCCCAAGTGCCTTCAATTGTTTCGAGTGTTCGCGCCCGTATGCCAGATTCGATTCGATATATTCCCGCAGCATGATACGGGCCGGCGCATTCAGGTCTATCTTCGACTGCATGTAATTGGCCGCGTTGCTGTAAACCTCAGTAATGACCTCGCGCATAAGGTCATCTTTGCCCTCGAAGTAGTACGAAACTACGCTTGTAGCGATATTGGCCCGCTTGGCAATCTGTGCGAGTGAGGCCTTTACGTAGCCTAGCTCGGCAAGGGCTTCTATAGCGGAATCAATAATTTGTGCCCGCCGTGCTGCTTCGATAAACGTCCGTTTTGGTTGATCTTGATGTTTAGATTGCATGATCTAATTATAGATTGATTGATCTAAATTTGTCAAGTCGTCAGTTGGATTGCTTCACAAGGGGTGATTGTCGCGTCACGCGGATAGTCGGTAGAATAAAACCCGTTATTTATAAACGATTAGGTCAGGAGCGCATATGATGGACTATCGGCCTTTAGGACGAACGGGCGTGATGGTATCGCCGCTGTGTTTGGGCGTGATGAACTTCGGCGGCGTGACCAACGAAGCCGACTCGGTTGCGATGGTCAATCGGGCGATTGAAGCCGGCATCAATTTCATCGACACGGCAAACGTTTACAACGCAGGCGAGAGCGAGCGCGTGTTGGGCGTGGCGCTCAAGCAGAACGGCAAACGCAGCGACATCGTGCTAGCCACCAAAGTATTCAGCACCGTCGGGCAAGGCCCCAATGATCGTGGCGCATCACGTTATCACATCATGAAAGCCTGCGAGGATTCGCTGCGGCGCTTGCAAGTCGATCATATCGACCTGTACCAACTGCATCGCCCATCGCAGACCATCCCACAGGACGAAACCCTGCGCGCCTTTGACGATCTCGTTCGCAGCGGCAAAGTGCGCTACATCGGCTGTTCGACGTTTCCCGGTTGGATGGTGATGGAAGCACTGGCCACCAGTGAACAGCATAACCTCGTGCGCTATATCAGCGAACAGCCGCCGTACAACCTGCTGGATCGGCGCATCGAGAATGAACTTGTGCCGTTGGCGCAGCGTTACGGGCTGGCCCTTATTCCTTGGTCGCCGTTGGCGGGCGGTATTTTGGCGGGGCGTTATGACGAAAAGAACGCTTTCCCCGAAGGCTCGCGCGCTGTACGTATGGGGCAAACGTTTCAGGAACGCGTCTCGCAGAAGGCGCTGGATGTCGTGCCAAAGCTGCGCGCAATGGCCGACGAACGCGGCATAACTATCACGCAGTTGGCGCTGTTGTGGTGCAAAGATCAGCCAGCCATCACCGCGCCGATCATCGGGCCGCGCACGATGGGACATCTCGAAGATGCTCTAGCGATCCTCGACAAGAAGCTGGACGACTCAGACCGTCCCTTGTTCGATGCGCTGGTACATCCCGGCAACGCTGTCGCGGATTTCCACAACAGCAATGATTGGATGAAAGCGCGGATTGTTGACTAAATTGGTTAGTAGGGCAAGGCGCGCCTTGCCCCTACCCACAATCTCTCTGAGACTTCGTAGGGGCGCTTCGCGAAGCGCCCCTACAATAACGGCCTATCGTGTGAACAGAGTCCCGCGTAGATAATCAGCATCGTCGGACACCATGAACGCGATGATCTTGGCCATGCCTTCCGGCACACCGTAGTTTTGATTTGCCCGGTCAATCGCGTCCTGTACGTTCGCTCCATCCATCTCTGCTCTTGCAATATCGACGCTGAGTTTCATCTCCGTGACGATGTTGCCGGGGCACAGCACATTCACGCGAATCCCGCGTGGAGCGAGATGCGCGCCCAGCGTCATACCGAGGCCGTTCGCGCCGCCCTTGCTTGCCCCGTAGGCCAGTGACGAACTCGGCGAGATGACGCCCGCACCGGATGCGATGACCACCATCACGCCGCCAGTGGCTTCGAGCATAGGCGTCGCATATTTGGAACACAGAAACACGCCGCGCACGTTCACATCCTGCACCATCTGGAACAGCTCAACGGGCATTTCTTCCGGCGTCTGGAATGCGCCCTTCAAGATACCCGCCGCGCATACCAGCGCATCGAGCTTACCGTGCTTCTCTTTGACCTGCATGAACGCCGCGTTCACCTGCGCGTCTTCGCGCACGTCAAGCTGGATGAAGCTGGCATTTCCGCCGATACTCTTAGCGACAGCTTCGCCCTGTTCGGCCTTCATATCAGCCAAGATGACCGTCGCGCCGCGTTCGGCACACAGACGGGCGGTGGCTTCACCAATGCCCTGCGCGCCACCCGTGATGAAAATCGTTTTACTTGTCAGGTTGTCCATTGTTTGATCTGTCTTTAGGGGTTATTGAGCGGGTATCAAGTAGGGGCGCAGCACGCTGCGCCCCTACACTATCAATTTTTCTTGTAGGGGCACGATGCATCGTGCCCCTACGAACTATGAAAATATTGCGCGATCAGCTAACCGCGTCTTCGAGGCCGACGATCATCTCATCGACAGCTTCTTCAACCGTGTATTCGCCAACTAACACCTTCTGGAACGCTGGTAGCACGACCTCACCTGACCACGCCGGGTAGCCGATGAAGCTCGGCGGCAGTTGGCCGATACCGGTTGCTTCCAGCGCCGCGCCGTAAATCGGGTTGCCCGTGATACGCTCGTCAGTGGCGATTGCTTCGGACACCGGGAAATAGCCCGTCTCTTCGAGGAAGGCGATAGCGGGTTCGTTCTCGCCCCAGAAGCTCACCCATGCCCACGCGGCATCGGCATTCTCTTCGGACAT
>JACMMD010000745.1 GCA_014379235.1 Anaerolineae bacterium | reverse complement strand
GCGTCAGAAACAGTGAGCCTTTCGGGTTGAGGATTTGCGGGTCGATGGGTGGGACTGCGCCGCTGGATGCGCCGTACAGCACCATGTATCCACGCGGACGCAGCACGTTCAGCCCTTTGTCGAACGTGGTTTTGCCGACGCCATCGTAAACCACATGAACGCCTTTGCCGTCGGTCAGGCGTTTGGTTTCGGCCTCGAAGTCGGTTTCGGTGTAGAGAATCACCTCGTCCGCGCCTGCTGCCCGTGCCAGTTCGGCTTTTTCCTCAGTCGACGTGGTGCCGATCACCCTCGCGCCAAGTTTTTTGGCGATCTGGGTCAGCAGCAGACCGACACCGCCCGCCGCCGCGTGAACCAGCGCGATATGCCCTTCTTGCAGTGGAAAGGTCGAGCGGGCCAGATAGTGCGCGGTTAGACCTTGCAGCATAACCGCCGCCGCTTGCTCCGACGAAATGCTGTCGGGAATGGGTACGAGCTTCCATGCTACCCCGACGGCATATTCGGCATATGCGCCGTCGATGCGCGGCGATACCACGCGCTGACCGACCTTCAAATCGGTGACGTTCGCGCCAACCGCGTCCACGACTCCGGCGGCCTCTGAGCCGGGAATGTGCGGCAGATGGCTGCTGTATCGACCTGAGCGATGATACGTATCGACAAAGTTGATGCCAGCCGCTTCGACCTTGATGCGCGCTTCATCGGGGCCGGGTTCAGGCATGGGCGCGTCTTCGTAAACCATCACTTCCGGGCCGCCAAATTCGTGTACACGAACTGCTTTCATAGTTGCCATGATTTTCTCCATAATGCGGTAGGGGCACGATGCATCGTGCCCCTACGAAAGGTTTAGCTATTCTAACGAAAACGGCGCACGACGGTAGACATATGCGGCGACGGCAGCCAGACGGTGAACGTCGAGCCATGACCGTGCCCCGCGCTGCTGGCCGTGATGCGCCCGCCGTGCGCCTGTACGATCTCGGCCACAATCGCCAGCCCCAAGCCCGTGCCGCGCTGCGGGCCGCGTGTCTTATCGACCTGATAGAAGCGCTCGAACACACGCGGTAAATCCTGCGGTGGAATGCCGATGCCGCTGTCTCGCACCAGAAATTCGATGCCGCCGTTTCTGGTGCTGTACGTTTCGACGCTCACTTCGCCGCCTGTGGGCGTGTACTTGATGGCGTTGCCGATCAGGTTATCGACCACCTGCGCCAGCCTGTCGCCATCACCAGCGATGGTCGGCGTTGGCTTCGTATCGACGTGCAGCGATACGCCTTTCTCCTTGGCCATGATTGAAAGGCGCTGCGCGATTGCCGACGCAAGCTGCGCCATATCGACTTCTGCTGCTTGCATCGACAGCCGCCCGGCCTGCAACCGCGCTAGATCAGTAAGTTCGACCACCATACGATTGAGGCGTTCGGCCTCGTCGTGGATGATCTTGGCCGCGTGAGTTGGGTCTTTGGCCGCGCCGTCCATGATGGCCTGTGAGTAGCCGCGAATCGAGGTAAGCGGCGTTTTTAGATCGTGCGAGACGTTGGCCAGAAAATCCTGCTGCGCCTGCTGCGTATCGTGAACTTGGGCGCTCATATGGTTGAAGGCTTCGGCAACGGCACGCACTTCCGGCGGGCCGCTGACAGGCACACGTTGATCGTAATGCCCTTCCGCGATGGCGGTGGTCGCGCTGGCGACATTTTGCAGCGGACGGGCGATAGTACGGCTGATGAGTGCGGCTAAGACCAGCGCGACGATCAAACCCACCAGCGCCGATTGGCATATGGGCAGCGCCAGCGCATCACCGAACTGCGACAGCGCGAGTTGTAAACTCTGCGATAGGCGCGGTTCGGCAAAGTAGATGGCGTTCTGGCGATTAGCGACGTTGTTATCGTTGGCATCAGTGGTGGGCGCTGGGCCGCCGATGCCGCCGCTCTGATCGTCGTTAGGGTCATTAGCGGTAGCCGGAAAGCTCAGTCCAATGAACAGCCAGTCGCCGCCATTGGTTTCGCTGGGGTCAGAAAAGCCGCCGAACATCACTTCCGGGCGCACTGCGAATACCGATTGCAGACGCGGCGCGTTGTAAGTGGTCGCTTCGGTGACGAATTCTCCGGCGCTGGGCCATACGCCTGCGCTGTCGAACTCGATGCTTTGTCGGCTTGGATTGGCGATCAACACGCGCACGTTATGGAGCAGCGCGAACTCGGTCAGCGCTTCGATGAAAAATTCGTCACGGCGGGAACGGGGGAAAATGGTTGCGGATTCGGTCAAGATGTTCCGAAAATCGCCCTGCTGGACGACAGCGCTCAAGTGCTGGTAGATCGGTTCTGGCGGAGAAGGGCGTGTATTGAGGAAGTACAGCAGCGACAGCAGAATAACGCCCAGCACCATCGCCAGCAGCAGCAGATACGAAATCAGCAAGCGGGTACGCAGCGTCCAGCGCATTTAACTGATGTCCAGCTTATAGCCGACACCCCATACGGTTTCGATATTCGCCTGCATCCCTTCGAGCTTGTGCCGTAAGTGAGCGACATGCACGTCGACGGTGCGCGTCTCTCCGGCGAAGTCGTAGCCCCACACGATGTCCAGCAGCTTTTCGCGGCTGAACACCACGCCGGGATTTTCCGCCAGCGCCAGCAGCAGGTCGAACTCTTTCATTCGCAGGGGCACGGCGCGACCTTCAACGAGGACTTCGCGGCGTTCGGGCGAGATGCTCGTATTGCCGAAGGACAACGTGGGGTTTGGCGTTTCGGGCGCTAGGCGAACAACGGTACGGCGCAAGATGGCGCGCACACGGGCGACCAATTCACGCGGGTTGAACGGTTTGGTCAGGTAATCGTCCGCGCCGAGTTCGAGGCCCACGATGCGGTCAATGTCATCGCCGCGCGCCGTGAGCATGATGATCGGCACATCGGAGACAGCGCGCACACGGCGGCAAATCTCCCAACCGTCCATCCCCGGCAGCATCAAATCCAAGACCACCAGTCCCGGCTTCTCGTCCATGATCTTGCGATAGGCCAGCGCGCCATCGGTGGCGCTGTCCACGCGGTAGCCATCCTGCTCAAGATACATGCGGGCAAGGTCGATGATATTCTGTTCGTCATCGACGACGAGAATGTTTTCGCTCACGAGGCGTTACCCTCGCTGCTTTCAGAGCTGTTTTCGGCATCTTCGATCAAGACCTCGATGTGCTGATCGCCGTCGTCCATCTCGTAGATTTTGCCCTCGCGCTGACCCTCGAATAATACTTGTCGGGCCATCGCCGCTGTACTTTCCTGCATTTGTAAGAACGGAAGGGAAATGTCGCCGCGTACTGACCCTGTACTTTTTTCGGTGATACGTAGTCGCAAGCGCAGCGATTCGGCATCGCGCACGTTAATCATCGGAGTCGGGCCACTACTGAAATAGAAGCGCTGTCCCGGTGCGCCTGCTCCGAGCAGCATTCTAGGCTGCATTGCTTGGAGCAGTTCCGTGCCCTCGCTGGCGCTGATCTTGCCATCTTCGATCATCTGCAAGACTTTCAAGTTCTCCGCAGAGCCGCCGCCGATTGGACGGTTGAACGTTTCCGGTTCGGGCACGGATTTGAGCAAGATCATACTGCGCGTGGTCTGGCGCACCCGTTCGAGATCAAGGCCCAAGCGTCGCAGGATGTTGGCGGCGGTGCTGTCGTTCTGACGTAAGATGCCGAGCAGCAGATGTTCCGTGCCGACGTAATCGTGGCCCATCAGCCGCGCTTCATCGACGGCCAATTCCAGTGCGCGCCGTGTGCGTATCGACAGTTCAAGCGGCGCGCTAGGCGAACGGCGTGTGCCGGCCTGCGACATCTCTTTGACGAGTGCTTCGATTTGATCGGCGGTCACG
>JACMMD010000744.1 GCA_014379235.1 Anaerolineae bacterium | reverse complement strand
TCCGGCTTGAGCAGGGTATAGGGCGTGAAGCTGACGTAGAACGAGTAGATCAACGGGAAGACGACGACGAACAGGATCAGCACAATCGACGGCGCGATAAGGAACATCGGAAACCAGCTTTTCGCCTGCCAGCGAGCGGGTTTCGCGGTGGAGATTTTCGGGGGAGTTGCTATCGAGTCGATGGTCTCAGCCGACATGCAGATTGCCTTTGGTCGTGTCGTGCGTGTTGATTATAGTCATGGTAGGGCAGGAAATACCGGGCAAGGCATGCCGTGTCCCTACATGATAAACGTCGTTGGTAGGGGCACGATGCATCGTGCCCCTACAATGTGCGCTGGGAAGGGCGACGCATGCGTCGCCCCTACGGGTTAATGATTAGCTGTAGTAGCCCGCGTCGTCGAGCAACTCTTCGACGTCCGCCGCAGCTTCGTCGAGACGGGCTTGAATGTCGATGTCCGGCGTAATCAGGATTTCCTGCACGGCGGGGAAGACGATGTTCGAGACTGCCAACCAGTCGGAGATCAGCGGCGGGGTCGTAAAGTCCTCGCTGATCTGGGTCTGCGCGATTTGCAGGCGCTCGACATCCAACGGAACGCCGGACGTTTCAGCGTCAGCGATCACACGCGCCCACACGTCATCACGAACGGGCAGCGCGCCTTGACTGGACTCTTCGTACAGCACCATTTCCGACGTGAGGAACTTGATGAGTTGGGCAGCGGCGACTTTGTTCTCGCTCGTGCCGACGATGGAATAACCATGCGCGCCAGCCCAACCGGAGTGACGGTCAGTTGTGCCCATCGGAGCGCGCACCAGCCCGAAGTTACCAGCAACGGCGGGGCAACCATCGGGGTCTTGGAGGCTGCTGTACCAGCCGTACCACTCGGTGTAGACTGCAATCGAGCCGTTGCAGAAGTTGTTGAACACTTCCGGCCATACATAGTTGGTCATGTCCGGCGGCAGGATGCCATCTTGATAGAGGTCGTGCAGCCATGTCGCGGTTTCGACGCCGACTTCGTTGTTGAAGATCGGGTGGAATTCCGCGTCGAGGATGTCGCCGCCGTTGGCCTGCAGCAGTTCCATGAAGCGTCCGTTCAAGCCCTCGTCCTTGCCGGCCCACTGTGTGCCCCACATATTATTGGCGGGGTCAGCAAAGAAGCGCGCCTGTTCGCCAAGCTGCTGCCATGTTTCAGGCGCGGCCAGCGGGTAGCCATATTCGGCCTCGAACGCTTCCATATTTGCGGGGTCTTCGTAGAGGTCGGTGCGGTAGTGAACCACGCTGATATCGGAGTGGCGCGGCATCAGGTACAGGTTGCCGTCAATCGTGGATGATTCGATGATGGCCGGGCTGAATGCTGCCAGTTCTTCTTCGCTGAAATATGCATTCAGCGGCTCGAGATAGGGGGCATAGGCCGAGTAGAAGCTGGTATGATCCCATGCCACGTCATAGTCCGCCGCGCCCGTCGCAAAGTCTTGAACGAGCTTGCGGTCAATGTCGAAGCCGTTGAGACGGGCCACGATTTCAACCG
>JACMMD010000743.1 GCA_014379235.1 Anaerolineae bacterium | reverse complement strand
TTTTCGTTGGCGCGGCCGTCCCCGGCGATGAAGTGCGCGTCGAGAAGCTCGTTGTCGTATTGCCCGTTCGTGGGCGAATTATCCGTATTGCCGAGGCCGATTTCGATGTCGCCATCGGCCAGTCCCGTCGGCACAGCGCTATGAGCGATGTCGGCGAGGAAAGCATGGCCGGTTTTGACAGCGCCGAGAACCAGGACGCCGAGCCCGCCATTGGCCGTGGGATCGCCCTCGACGAGCACGAATGTGCCCGGTGTGGCGCCCGGAAACACGATCTGTGGGTAGCCGTTGGGGCCAGGAATGAAATTGCCGTATTGATCGGCCGCGAGCAGCGGAATGTTACCCACGTCGGCATCGACCAGCTGGATTCCCAAAAGAGTGGCAGCCTGCGCCTTAACGTTGGCCCAGGTCGCCATGCCGCCATTGACGCCTTCGATAAGCTTACCGGTCGATACCGGATCGCCAGCGGCGTTCAGCGCATAGCCGCGCAGGAACACCTGGTGTGACGAATGCGAGGTGTAGGTCTGGTTCTGATCGACAAACGATGTCGTGGTGTTAACCGGACGAATGTCGTCAGCTGTACCCATCACGCCGTCTGTTCCCGGCAAAACCGTGGCGCGCGTCAGTACCATGAAATTGGTCGGGCTCGTCGGATCGTACAGCGGATCGTCCGGCTGCAGCGGAATAAACACCGTTCCGCTGCCACCCTTGTTGATCAGATCAAGGCCGTGATCGAAGAATTGTCCAAACAGCGTGAACCAAGAATTGAATGGCGCCGACAGACCCTCATCCGGCGCGACCGCCGAGATTGACACGTTGGAGCCTTCGAGCACGACGCCATAAGTATCGAGCAAAGTCAGCAGCGGACCGCTGACCGCATCCAGCGCGGCCTGCGCGTCAGCAACGACTAGCGCCGCCGCAGCGGCAGCCGCCTGAAGCGCTGCATTGTTGGGGCTCGCCGCTGCCGCGGCTGAGGCGTTGGCGAACTCACGCTGGGCATCGTCCAGATCGTCAAATAGCGGCTTCACCGGCGCATAAGCAGCCGAGATAACGGCCGTCACCGCCATCTGTGTTTCTGGCGTCACCGAGCCGGCGCGCTGCAACGCAGTCAGGATCGCAGACGGATTGGCGAGCGTCTGGTCGACGATTAGATTGGAAATTGTGCGCAATGCCGGATCGACAACAAACGAGCCTGGATTGTTTGATGGCGCGTAAGTCGCTTGCGTCGGCATGGCGGGCGCGCCGCCGGGGCCGTCGAAATCGAGCGCCGTCCCAGCCGCGGGGCGGAAGTCGGTGCCCAGGCCTTCAGGAAACGGCTGGTCAGCAGAGCCCCAAGTCGGATGGAGCAGATTGTTGTAGGTGCCGTCGACAGTGCGAAGGCCCCAAGAAAGATTGTAGGTCGGGATAAGCCCGCCGGGGCCGTACAATGGCTGCCCATTGGCATGCGCTTCGGCGATCTTGATTTGATCAAGAATGAAATTCAAATCGCTGCGGATATAGCTGACCATGTGAGCCCCCTTACACTGCGTGCAATTGAATTCACAAAGCCGCCGCGAAGTTCTTTACCGCAATACGATTCGCTCTGTGAGCGTGAGAATTTTTTGTAACGCGTGCGTATGCACGTGTGACGCCAAACACCGCTATTTATATGCTGTTTTCATGCATCATCGCACGCGCGATGCATGCTGCAAAGCGTGGCTCTACGAGTATGCTTCAGCGATGGAAGACGATGACAATCATCAACCACGTCGAAGCGCTTACGAGCATTGCACTAAGCCACGCCCATGCCATTGGTGAGAGTCGCCACGACGATCTGGAAGCACGCTTAGCGCGTTGCGCAGGCTCGCTTACGGATCGGGAAAACATCTCCGCCCCTAACCGCGACACGCTGAAGATTGCATCCCATCATGCGTTCACGTCGGAGCAGACATTAGCGCAAGCAACGTTACGCCGCCGTGACGGCTACCTGACGCTTTCTGTCATGCTTGA
>JACMMD010000742.1 GCA_014379235.1 Anaerolineae bacterium | reverse complement strand
TGCGCGAACTGGAAGCCCGTATACAAGTCGTCCTAGCGCGTATGCCAAGCCTCGATTATGCCAGCGAACCCGTCATTGAGATTGATAATAACCTAAATATTGACTTTGCCCATAATCGTATTACACTCGGCGGCAAGGCAATGGGACTCACACCCACCGAATCGATTCTCCTGCATGTGCTGCTACGAAATGCCGGGCGTGTTGTGGAAAACCGGATGCTGATCGCCCGTGTATGGCCTAATGAAGATGTATACGAAGATACTCTGCGCGTTCACATGCACCGTCTGCGTCGCAAGCTGGAAGCAGACAGCCATCATCCGCATTACATCCGTACTGAACGCGGCATTGGCTATATGTTCACTGTGCGCCCACCTGAAAGTGCCAATATCGCGATGGAAAATGAAGACGAAGGCAGCAACGACTAAATTTCGTCTGAGTTCTGCTTGAATATCGTCAAAATAGTTTGTGAGCGTGGATGTGGAAACGATAGCACCGCCTTATCCGCCGATTGACCAGACTGATCCTCGTCTGTTATACATCCTACGCAACTTAATCGCTCAAACCGCCTCGGATATGGGGTGTGTTTATGTCCGCAATGTAGATACCAACACACCAGAAATTACCGCTGTTTATCCGGCAGAGGTTACCCCAATGCCGGATTGGGTGATGATGATGCAATGGTTGCGTGACCGTTTAGAACGGATCAGAACTGGCAGCTTGTACGCTGGCAATGGTCCGCAGTTCTATTCACTTGATGAAACGATGGGCTTTTCTGGCGCTGTGTTGTGGGCGTTTCTCATTCCGCCCGATCTCGCGGGTGGGATTGTCTTATTTTTTAGAGAACGCAGCGTCACGTTTACTTCAGAGAGCGCTCCCGACACTGCCGTTCTGATCGAGATGGCACAGACCACTTTAGAAAATCAGCATTTGGTTGAAAAACTTCTGACAACCGAAGCGATGGCATATACCGCCCAAGCGATTGCCAAAGACCCTTCACCGCAGAGTATCGTCCATGTAATGCGTGATCACCTCTTTGATGCTCATGTTTCCAGCGGGACAATTTTGCTTTATGGTCCTACAGACGTAGAGCGCCCTAGTGGCCCGTTTGACTATCTTGAGATTGTGGCCTCTTGGTCGCGAGAATTGGGCAGCGGTTTGCTGATTGGGCAGCAATTTCCGTTAGCCCCTTTCGAGCCGTGGTTGAAATCTCTGGAACGCGACAAATTGCTGAGCATTATCGATCTGAAAGATTTTCTGGCGACGTTAGGTACGTTCGGCCTGACGGTTATCGATGAACTCCAAGCGCAATCCATTACCATCCTGCCGCTTCAGTCCAGTTTGCGGCGCCTAGGTCTGCTTGTATTGACAACCGACAAAGCCCACGAATTTAGTCCATTTGAACTGCGCGCGTTCCAAATCATCTGTGAATTTCTCACTATGACGACAATCACCGAAATTGTCCAAAAGCAGAGTAATTACATCCAGCAAATCCGCGCTGCGCTGCTCGATGCCGTGACCAACGGCGTATTGATGGTACGTCCCGATAAAAACGCCACAATTTTAACCATCAACAAGCAGTTTACCGAGATGTTCGGCTTTAAAGAAGATGAGGCGCAGGATGCTTCATTATGGACGTTGTTTGATTCCATACGGGTTGCCCCCAATGTCCGCCGCGATCTCTTGAAAAATTGGCAGGAAAGCGGCCCCACCCAGCGCGACGAAGGCGAATTTAAGCTGGTGAATACACGCGGCATCGCCAGCGACATTGAATGGTACAGCGCCCCGGTTTATCAGGAGAAGGAATTTATCGGGCGCATCTATACTTTTCATGATGTGACGACCAAACGCTCGGCAGAACGCCTGCGCTCCGAACTGCTCGCGCGGGTATCGCACGAACTCCGCACGCCGCTCACCTCGATCAGTGGCTTTGCCCAATTCATCCTCAACTCCAAAGACG
>JACMMD010000741.1 GCA_014379235.1 Anaerolineae bacterium | reverse complement strand
GCTGCAAATCGGTTTTCCGAGCCGGGCCGTCTATATCGAAAACATGCCTGATCTGGAAAAACGATGGGGCTGCAAATCGGTTTTCCGAGCCGGGCCGTCTATATCGAAAACATGCCTGATCTGGGGCAGCGCCACAACCCAAATGAACGCCCATCGCCCCCCATGAGCGTCGATGGGCCGTGGCGCGCTCCGAACGATCCCGAAAGTTGATAACGCTGCATGGCGACGATAGCGATTGATAACGAACATGAATTGAGGGAAGCGCTGCGTTTCACTGTTGACGACCTTGCCGCTAATCGAGAGGGTCGTTTGAGCGAGAGGCAGCACACACAGCTTGAAACTGGACGCCGACGTGGGGCGCTTCTCGGCGGGCTGTTCGTGGTGGCGTTCGACCTTGTGGCGGCGCTGCTGCTGTTTCTCGCGCTGGCGAACGGCTCAGCTATTTTGAACGCTCTCGGCGTGGCGACGGTGATTTGCAGCGCGTTTCTGGTGGGCATCCTTGTCCGCAACTGGCAGCGTGTGACCGCCGATATGCAAGACGACGCGGTAGAAACGGTGCAGGGCACATTAGAACGTATCGTCAAAAAGATCGGGCGCGCCAACGTGTTCGTGCTGCGAATCGGCGGGCAAGACATTGCCGTGTCGGAAGCGGTGTTCCGCTCATTTCTGCATCAAACGCCTTACGCGCTGCACCGTTCACCGCGCTCGAAGGTGCTGCTCTCTGCCGAACAAATGGAAGCTGAATAAACATGGACACCAACGATTACGCACAGCGCTCACAAGAACGGTTTGCCAACGGGGACATTGACGGCGGTTTCGCTGATCTCGATGAAGCGATTCGCCTCGACCCGCATAACCCCGCTTATTATTGGACGCGGGGAATGCTGCACTATGAAGGCGACGAACATGCGCTGGCCGTCGCGGATTTCACGGCGATCATCGAATTGAGTTCGGATGAGCGCGAGTTAGAGGCAGCCTATCGCAAGATCGCCATCTGCGATGAAATACTCGGCGATACCGAAGCGTCTATCGCGGCGATGGATTGGGTTATCGATCAGGGTTATGGCGATGCCGAACTTTACCAATCGCGGGCGCATGGTAAGCGCAAGCTCGGTTATCTTGACGGCGCAATACAGGACTTAACGACAGCGCAGCAAATGGCATCTGCCGATATTGATAGCGATATTTTGCTGCTGCGGGCACAAACGAACTATGAAGCGGGCTATTATTCGGATGCGCTACATGACCTGACGCATATTCTGTCGGCGAACGAAACGCGCTCGACCTATCTGGCGGCTGTTTTGGACTGGCGCGGACAGGCTTATTTCGCACTCAATCAGCGTGACGCGGCTCTGACCGACTTCAACATGGTGATGCAGTTGAGCGGCGGTCAGCCCTTCACTGACGCAGCAGAATACATGCGCGCCTTTCACCCTTAAGCTGTCAGCGCGCTGAGGACAGCGTTTCAGCCATCAGCTTTCAGCCTGATGACTCAGTTCCGCCAAGCGCTGACCACGTTCGACCACATCTCCCACTGCGACGAGCAGTCGTTTCACCACGCCGTCGGTTGGCGCACTTACGCGGATTTCCATTTTCATCGCTTCGAGGATCAACAGCGTTTGCCCGCGCTCAACGGTATCGCCTTCTGAGACCAACACCTCACGCACGAGGCCGGGCATCTGCGCGGTCAAGTCGCCGCCAGCACTCGAACGCCCACGAGGACGACTACGGGCTGCGGGATTGGCTGCTGTAAACGTATGGTTTCCGCCGCCGATGCGGAAACCGTCAGCACGACTCCATGGGTCATTGTCTGT
>JACMMD010000740.1 GCA_014379235.1 Anaerolineae bacterium | reverse complement strand
GGCGGGCCGGGCGCTTCGGGGCTGGCATCGGCTGACCCTTACGCCGAAGCGATGCACGAGTCGGTGCTCGAAAACTTCGACATCGTGTTTTTCGACCAACGCGGTGTTGGCCAATCCGCTGAACTGCAATGCATCGACGCGGCGGCGGCATATTATCAAGCGGACTGGAACACGGACACACCCGAACAGCGCGCCGAGTTTATCGAGGCGGCGCGCACCTTTGCCGACGACTGCCGCGCTGAGATGAACGCCGACGCTGTGCTGCCGTACATGGGCACCTCGCAGGCGATTGAAGACTTAGAAGCGTTCTGGCGAGCGATAGCCGATGAGCAGATGTGGCTGTACGGTGAGAGCTACGGCACCCAGTTCGCGCAGACTTATGCCGCCGCATATCCCGAACATCTGGCCGGACTGATTCTGGATGGCACGGTTGACCTGACGCTGGATAGTATCGAATTTTATCATCAGCAAACTCAGGCGTTTAGCGATGTGCTGATTGCCACGCTCGACGCCTGCAACGCTGATCCGCTGTGCGCGGCAGATTTTGATGGCGATGCGCGGGCATTCTACGACGATTTCACAGATGAATTGGAGACTGCGCCGATCATTGTGGACTTCCCGCTGCCAACAGGCGAAATCGTGCCGCGCCCGCTGACTCTGAGCAATTTTGAAACGGTGGTCAGCGCGAACCTCTACAGCGAAACCGGACGCGCTTTCCTGCTGCGGCTGATGGCCGCCGCGTCTTTCGGTGATTCGCTGCCGCTGGTACGGGAAGCCTACGTCGATCTAGCGCTTGATCCGGTGACGCTCGAAGCAGTCTATGACCCTACGTGGTCGGACGCGATGTTTTACGCTGTCGAGTGTAACGATTACGGTTTCAGTGACGCGACGGGTGAGGAAGGGGCGCAGTCCTTCATCGACGCTGGCGTACAAGCTTCAGCGGGTATCCCATACTTAAGTTCAATCATGTTCGGGGATATGCCGTGCCTGTTCTGGCCCGGTAATCCACCGTCGGAACGGCCCGCGCCGTTGATCGCTGATGGTATTCCGACGATGGTTTTGGGCGCGACGCTCGACCCGGCGACACCTGTCGGCAACGGCGAAGCGGTGTATGGACGCCTTGCCGATGGCTACTTGTTCACCCAAGAAGGCGGCCCGCATGTGATCTATGGGCGCGGGCTTGACTGTCCCGATGATGCCGTGACGGATTTTCTGGTGGATGGCCAAATGCCCGACGAGCGCGAAAACTCCTGCGAAGGCGGCGTGGCCGATGAGTATGCTCCCGTCTCAGCGAACCACATTGACGATTTCGTTGACGTGCTGGATATGATGTGGGCCGTCGATACCGAGATTTTCTATCTGCCGGAATACTTCAACTGGGATTTGGAGTCGGTGACTTCGGTGGGCTGCCCGTTCGGGGGCGTACTGACGTTCGAGGCCACCAGTATCGGTGAATCGTTGGTGCTGGATAACTGCGCGTTCATCGACGGTTTCATACTGACAGGCACGGGCGAATTCGACTACAACTCTGGCATGTTCACGATGTACGTGCAGGCATCGGGTGCCGCAGAAGGCAACCTGACCTACACGGCCAGTGAGGACAATCTGGCGCTGACGGTGACTGGCGATTACGCGGGCGAAACCATCGACCTCGTGGGGTAAGGGATAAGTACCGTGGGGGCGACCCGTGAATATCCTCATTACATATGGGTCACATTTATCGTGTCGCCTCTACAACCCATATTCGCTAATGCGATAATCCCGCCTGTTTATTGTGTTTGCTCATTGTCGCTTCGATGCGTGGCACAAGACCGATAAGCGCGTCTGCCATGCCTGCCGGCCATTTGCTCCATTCCGGCGATTCTCGCCCCTCACGCAGCAGTATCCAATAGCGCTGGTCATCCCACGATAGAAACATCTCGATATAAAATCGAGTATTGTCCTGTGGATGTCGATCAATACGGCCATACGAACGGATCACTTTACCTGAGGCGGCACCGAGCATCAGTTTTTCGAACACGCTTGCCTTGAGGTCAACGGCGGGGCGCGTTTCATTGGCGTTTACGTCGTTGAGCAGCGCTTGGAAAGGCGCGCTGAATTCCGCCAAGCTGCCGAAATGGCAGTCGATCAGAGTGCGATTACCAGTGCTGTCCCAACGACGACTAAGATCTAACCTCAGAATCCAATCTTCTTGGCTTTTCAACAACTGCGGCTTCAAGGTGAATGCTTCCTTGCCGATCTTCCGCGAAAAAATCTCGCCATATTTGGCAAGCGGTTCGTAATCACCATATTCGATGCGCCGGGCCAGTTTCTGAAGAAAGTTCACGTTTGCTTGACTCCAGTGATAGGCTCAATATCACTCTTATTCTGGTGCGGAATTGTGATGAGGAGTTTAAGAGAGGTTTGTGTCCAGCAATATATCATGTGATCTTGTGTGACTTTGTGTTAAGTTTTTAACCCGTCACATATTAGTGAGAATAGCCAAAGCGCTGTATATGAAAGCTATATGTATTTGGGGCTGGCTATTTACATATTTTGAAATTATGGGACAATAGTGTTTGGTAGAGTATAACAATCCATTGGTCGATTAGTGCAACCTGTGCTTCCGTTCTCTTCAGACCGATCACTCCTGCATTTCTTGCCACGACAAACTACCCTACCATCTCGAATCTTACGCATACTGGGAGTATGTCATGGCTAAGAAACTGTACGTCGGTAATTTGTCCTATAACACCACTGAAAGCCAAGTTCGTGACCTGTTCGCTCAGGTTGGCGAAATCGCTGAAGTAACCCTCATCACGGATCGCCAGACTGGCTCTCCGAAGGGTTTCGGCTTCGTCTCGATGGAGACCGAAGAAGCCGCCCAAGAAGCCATCAAGCGCTTCAACGGCTATTCGCTCGATAACCGTACCCTGACCGTCAACGAAGCTCGCCCTCGTGAAGAGCGTTCGGGCGGCGGCGGCGGCGGTGGTGGTGGTTACGGCGGTGGCGGCGGTGGCGGTGGCTACGGTGGTGGCAATCGCGGCGGCGGCGGTGGTGGTGGTGGTGATCGCAGCGGTGGCGGCGGCGGTGGCCGCAGCAACCGCTACTAATCCATAGCTAAATATCAACTGCTGGATCGCGCAAGACAGTGTTTGCGCGATCCGCTTTTTCCTTAAAACGTGAATTTAGTCCCCACCTCTAGCCGATCAACCAGCACTTTCGTCAGACGAGCGCAGTCAGGGAAATAGAAGATGAACCTCGAAGGCATTACCGCCAAACAATTGCAAGAAC
Source organism: Anaerolineae bacterium (assembly GCA_014379235.1). Classification (GTDB taxonomy): domain Bacteria; phylum Chloroflexota; class Anaerolineae; order Aggregatilineales; family Phototrophicaceae; genus JACMMD01. The sequence continues at coordinate 1,382 of JACMMD010000740.1, read as the reverse complement.
TGGAACGGCTGGCGCGAGAACTGGGCCTCGTCTTGCGGCAGGCAAAATTACAGGATGAGCCATTGGCGAAGTCGCTGCATGAGCTTGAACTGGAAGCTGGGAAAGTCCGACGCGAGCGCTTCGACGACTCCAACCCCCAATATCGCGGCTATTGATAGAGCTTGTCAGCACGCCGAGTACGGCGTTTCAGCATTCCAACTATCGGCTAAATAGGCTTGAGCATCTACCGTAGATCATCCCATGTGCGAGTTCGGATAGTCTCCAGCACTTCACTTGTCCAGCCCATGTATTCCCGCAAAAATGTGCCGGGTAAAAGCACCTTTATTTGCCGGTGTAATGCTTCGTTTGGCTCAGTCAAATCTTTGTCTGAGCTAACCAGATAATCGACTTTCGCCGCTATTGCAGCCAACGCAACATGTACATCTTTTGCGTCCCGAACAAGATTGGTATTAGCAGAAATCTCCTCGTCGGTTGGGGCTGTTGTTATTTCATAGGTGACTATTTCTAGAAATTCGTCTAACACAATGGCCCGCGCCTTAAGTGCGCGCTCTGCCGAACGTTGCGCTTCCGCTACAATACGCTCGGATAAAACCAGTACATAGTCACCTATAAAAGCATGTTGAAGCACTTCGTAGGGAAAACGCGGCCATCCGATACCAGCTACCAAGATGTTAGCATCAATCATCACCCGCAGCTTATTTGGCGGGTTCTGAACCACGTTGTTCCTCGTGCATTTGTTGGCGCGTTTCTTCTACAATAGCGTCTAAGTCGGATTCGCTGATGCTCGCCTCTTGAACTGCTTCTCCGAACTTCCGCGCTAATTGGTGAAACTGCTGCCGCTTCGTCTCTTTATCTTGCTGCTGTTCGCGCTCATTTATCAATGCTTCGTACTCTGCTACTGAAAGAATAGCTACAACGGGCAGCCCATCTTTCTCCACGATGAAATGCTCGCGGCCAGAAAAAGCCCGCCGAACCAATTCTGCAAAATTGCGATGCACATCCGTTGCCGGGATCGTCACTTGCGTTGATTTACGGTTGACCATGTTTCAAACCCCATCGCACAATACGAAACGTTTTGTATCGATCCGCATCGTAGCAAAACACCCAAGCAAAGTCAAACGTTCGTCGATTACGCTGAGATGATTTATTTACTGACAACTGACGACTATTTATTCCTGCGTATCCCGCGTGTAGCGATAGGCCAGCAGAATCGGAATCAGCGTCGTGGCAATGACGAACAGCGCCGCTACGTTTGTCACGGGCCGGTCACGCGGACGGTTCAACTGGCTGAAAATCCAGATGGGAAGCGTTTGCTGGTTGCCTGCTGTGAACGTGGTCACGATCACCTCATCGAACGACAGCGCGAACGCTAACATGCCGCC
>JACMMD010000739.1 GCA_014379235.1 Anaerolineae bacterium | reverse complement strand
GACGGGCTGCCACACCTGCGCCTGCGTCCAGCCGAGATGTTCACCACCTTGCTCTGAGCTGATGGCGTACCAGACCATGCCCGAACTGTCATCGAGCAGGCTGCTGGTGACGTAAGCCGTGCCCCCGTGCCCGATGCGGGTGATAAGCGGGGCATCTGCGGCGCAGTGTTGGCGCACGACAGCTACGGGCCCGCTGACTTCCGCCCAGAAAGATTCTTCTGGCAGATGGACTGTCGGCGTGGCGCGGGAGAGCATCATCGGCTGTAAGCCGAAGCGCGGCACGTAACCTCGCGCAACCCGATACCAATAGGCATCACCGTCCAAAATCGGCACAACACTGTCCGGCCAAAGCTGCGCGCTGATCGGAGAATCCGAACGGCGAACGCGGTAGATGGGTAGGGCGGTCAGCGTGCGGCCATAAACCGCCGCCGCCATCGGCGCATCGGCCAACAGGTCAAGCGCCGGCGTCGCAAGCTGGGCGCTGAGGATCGCAACGCCTGTATATTGAAGAAATTGACGCCGTGATTGTTGCAAAAGCACACCTCATTCCATGCCGTACATTCTATCCTAATGGAATTACGCCCGCATTACATGAGGCGCAGATTACACACTTCGTATCGTGATGCTGTGCGGATTCGACTGCGCTGCAAGGTCATTGCTGGCGCGAACGCTAACGCTGTATTCGCCGGGGTTCGGCGGCGTCCATGTGATCTGCCAGCGCGTCCACATCGACGGCGTTTCGGGCGTCAACAGGTTTGAGGCTGGAAGCGGCATCCAGTCGCCACCGTCGATGCTGAGTTCAACCGCCATAACAGCGCGCGTTCCTGCAAAGGCTATGCCGCTGAAGGTGATTTCGTCGCTGATGTCCTCATGGTGGCGCGGGCTGAGAATGGCCGCCGTAATTGGTGCTGTGCCTGCTTGCGACCAACCGCGACTTTCCCAAAACCCGACGAGAGGCGTGTCCGCGAACTCGATGCGCTGAATCCACTTGGGCATTTTGTAGCCGCTCAATCCCGGCACGATCAGCCGCGCCGGAAAGCCATGTTCTTGCGGCAGCGTTTCGCCGTTCATGGTATAGGCCAGCAGCGCGTCATCAAGTTGTTCAAGCGCGAGGCTTGTCACATAGCCATCAGCGGCGAAGAAGTGCGCGTAACGGGCTTGCGGTTGAATAGCGACCTCATCAAGTAAATCACGCAGGGCAACGCCGCGCCATAGCGCTCCGCCGATGAGGATGCCGCCGCCTGCACAGGCAATCACGCCGCCGCGTTCGACAGAAGTTAGGGCCAGCATGTCTTGATAATCGAGAATCATCGGACTGCGCGCCATGCCAGTCAGTGACGACGCTGCGCCAATCGAGATACACCACTGCGAGACATTCAACGCGGGAATGCCAAAGGCTTGCTGGCGATAGAAATGTTCGTTCGGCGTATATTCCGGCGCTGTTGAAATTTGTGGTTGACCAGTGACACGGGTTAAAAACTGGCGGCGCGAGAAGCGATTAGACGGCACGAGCGACGTTCTCTCTTTTGGGCGGACATTCAAACGTCGATTATAACCTGTGATGCGAGACGGTATGAAGTCCGTAAATTGTGAGGAACGGCGGATTGGTTGGAGCTAGAAACGCCAACCGGGGGCTGTGAACCCCCGGCAAGTGACTGCTTTAGATTATTTTGCTGCTTAAAAGGAGTGTTAGCGCCGTGACAGAGCCGCCTCAACGCACTTCACACCGCTGCTGCCGACGATGGTACCATGCCGCACCCCTGCCGGTATATCAATCCGGTCACCGGAGCGCAGTCGCATCCGTTGGTTACTATCCGGCAGCGTAATCTCTAGGTTGCCTTCAATAACATATAACACTTTATCATAACCGTGACTACGCACGGCGTAGCGATGGTTCGGAGCGTTATCCCACATAAATGGACGAAGCCCCTGCTTCTTCATATCACGGGTGATACCTGACAAGGTGGGGTGCTGTCCACCCGTCCAGCGGACGACTCGGACGACAGATTGATCGATTGCCATTCATTATCTCCACAAGCCGCTGCGAACACGCAGCAAGTCAACACACGCGCACGAAAGCGCGTAACGAGCGATCAGTACAAGCAAAGCTCATTCACTGATGTGAACGATTACTTTGTCCTCAAATTACGTTTGGGCGAGTTTTGGGAAACTAGCCCCCCTGTTTCAAGTCTTTCAATGTCGGAGCTCCGTGTTCCATTGCGTAGACTTATTACGCACAACGACATTTCAGCGCGAATACCATCTCTTAAATACTTTAATGCCATTATTGGTTACGTCAAGTAGCAAAGCGTTTAGAATATATCAATTCTAACGATCTCTAATCAACAATCTCTATTCTAACGCAAGTCACTCGATTTGTTCAATGCCTTCTCTAAGAGCCACGCGGGTTCGTTCACTTGGCGCACCCGGTTTTTATGGTCGAGGTAGCTCCAGCGTCCGGGATCATCGCCATAGACGTGATAATTAAGACGTTCATACAGCCGTCGCGCTCCATTGTTTTCTTTAGCAACGGCAATCGTAGCCCAAGTACAGTTATTTTCTAGCGCTAACACTTCCGCCTGTTGAATCAGCCGAGTGCCGATGCCCTGTCCGCGAAACATCTCCATCACGCGCAGCGCGTAGAGATAGGCACTGTCCTCATCGCCAAAGAATACCCGCTTGGCGCTTCTAAGCTGCATAAATATCTGCCCGATGGGGTAGCCGTTACAGTCGGCGATCAGCATCAGGCGGCGGCCCATACGCTGTTCACGGAAGGCGCGCCGAAACAAGTTGCGGTAGTGTCGGTATTGTCCGTACCATTCCAGCTTGGCGAGGTCATTCTCTGTGGCCAGTCGCAAGACAATCGGCAGGTCAACACTGATAGCACTTAGTTCATGTTGGGTCATGGCCGTGTTATCATCCCTCGTTTTTGGCGCTCTCGACAAGCTGGCGCACCAGAGTTTGTTCTGCTTCATCGCTGCTGAGTTCGCCATCCAACCAACCTGCGCGCAGTCGGGCTAAAATCCGAGCATAAGCCGGGCCCGGCGTTAGCCCAAGTTCTTGCAGAGTATGTCCATTGCTGATCGGGCGAACGCTGCGCCACGTTTGTCGATAGCGTTCAATGTTGCTGCGTGTGATCTCATCGCTGACGATCCACACGGCGAACAGCGCCGTTTCCGTCACACCGTCTAGCTGCGCGACGATCTGGCTAGGGCGCGCATCGGGCGCGCTAACGAGCGGGTTATGCGCCAACTGCGCCGTCTCCGTCAGCGAGTCGCTCAGGTGTTTACCTAATACGAGCCGTTCACACAGCGCGGACACATTTTCGGCAGATAGTGATGCCGCGATGATATTCCAGTAAACATCGGCAAGGTCGAGCGTTTGCGCCCACTTGGGCCGCTGTTGACGGGCCGCCGCGAAATGCGCGGCAATCGCATCGCTGACCACGAACGCCGAATGAATGGCGGCTAATGCGCCGTGTGTTTGCAGTTTGACTAACCCGCGTTCAGGTTCAGATTCGTGCAGCAGCAGCCATAGTTCGTTACGCAGTCGTTCGCCGGTGATGCGTCCCAACATCGGCAGCGCGGTTGCGATAAGTTCGGCGGTGCGCGGCTCGATGCTAAACCCGAGCCGCTGTTCAAATCGCACGGCGCGTAAGATGCGAGTGGGGTCATCGACAAAGCTCAGGCTGTGCAGAACGCGAATGTGTTTATTCTTAAGATCGTTCAGCCCACCATAGAAGTCGATGATGCTGCCTTGAGCCGACACCGGACTCAACTGCACCGCCAGTGTGTTGATAGTGAAATCACGCCGTCCGAGATCGAGCTTGATCGAGCTGTCGTAAACCGTCGGCAAGGCGGTAGGATGTTCGTAGAATTCGTTGCGCGCAGTGGCAAAGTCGATGTGTTCTGGCAGCGAGGCGCTGTATAACGTTGATGTTATAAGCTCCCATTTCGCTGTGCCGAACGGCCTAAATTCGCTGACTTCGCCGCCGAACAGGTCTTTCAAACTGTGTGCAAAAGCAATCGCGTCAAGGTCGGCGCTCTCGACTACGAAATCAATGTCGAGGTTGGGGCGGTTGAGCAGCAGATCACGCACAACACCGCCCACCATGTACAGGTTGACATTGGCGGCCTGCGCTTGTTTGGCGATAGTGTCGATCAGGTTGGCGGTGTCAGCGCCTAACACCGTTTCTAAATGTAATGCGTCGGCTTTGGTCGCTTTTGGCTGCGCGGGATGCGTTCGCGCCCAATGCTTAATCAGGTCAGTGCGCGTGACGATACCGATTAATTTGCCTGTATCATCGACAACCGGAATTTGCCCCCATCCGCTTTCGACCATGTGCAGTTCGAGCATTTGCACCGAGTCTTCGCGGCGCAGTGTCAAATCGCCGGAAGACATCACTTCGCGCACGGTTAAATTGCCGAGTCCGTGTTCAATGGCGCGGTCAGCATCACGGCGAGTCAACAGCCCGACGACTCGCGGCGGTTGACCGTCAACCACAGGATAGCCTTCGTGACCGATCCGGCGCAGTCGTGGCGCGACCTCTTTGATAATTTCGTCAGCGCTGACCGTTCGCGCACTGTACGACATCAAATTGCCCACGCGGGTCATCGGCTGAACGCGGCGGCTCAGTTCGTCCCATAAAGCGGTCACGATCTCTTGCGGCGCTTTGTCCTCGTCAATGCTAGATGCCGCCGCGTAGGTATGACCGCCGCCGCCGAACACCTGCGCGATTTCGCCCGCGTCAATGGCTTCATCGCTGGAACGGCCAACCAGCAGCAAATGATCGCCTTTATCGCGGTTGGGCATTTTCACAACGACGAAAATAGCCGCCGGGTCAAGCGTGTCGTTGAGGCGGTGAACCACGCTGCTGACTTCGTAAACATAGCTGTCGGATTCAACGGCGCTGACCGTGATCGTGTAACCCTGAATGACGCGGCTTTCGGCGTTTTTGAGCAGCGCATCGAACAGAGTGCGTTGGGCATCGTTGAGCGGCTGTTCGAGAAAGCGGCGCACAGCGTCGAGATCGGCGTGCTGCTCTAAGAGCCACGCCGCTGCCAAAATATCGCGGGGAGTTGTGCCTTCGTAGGTCAGCGAACCCGTATCCTCGTAGAGACCGAGCGCCAACAGCGTGGCCTCAAGCGAGTTGAGCGTGATGTTCTGGCGGCGCAGTTCTTCGGTCATCAGCGTGGCTGTCGCGCCGATGACTTCGCCTGTGACGGTGACATGCGCGCCGAATGTTTCGGTTATAGGGTGATGGTCGATGATGAGCGTCGGCGTTTCGTCCTGAACGCCTTTCAGATCGAAGGGGCGCTGAGTATCCACGACGATCAACTGCTCAATGCTGCCTTCGGTTGGCGAATCAAAATCTCGCTGGCGCACGAACGGCAATCCGTTGGCGTACAGATGGAGAAAACTCTCGACGTTGCGGTTGAGCTTATCCGGCAGCACGGGCATGGCATCGGGATAGAGTTTATGGGCTGCCAACTGCGCGGCAACCGCATCGAAGTCCGCGTTCTTGTGGGTGAGAATGACCTTCACGACCAAGACTTTCGTTTGAAACCGCGCCACTCTTGCATTATAGCCAAAGAAAACCGTGTCGATATAGGGCGTTGTTAGGCAATTCTTAACTAAGTTGGCTGTGAGAATTCAGCCACGCAGCGAGGTCGGCCAATGGACGCGGTGCGATGGGCAGAAAATTGTCGGTCATGACATGTGATGCCTCGCCAAGCGAGTGTCCCAATCCCGCGTAGACGTTCAGTTGATAATCAGGGTGATCGGCGGCCTCAAACGCTGCTTCCAGTTCGAGCGCGCCAAGTACGGGAGTGCTGGCATCATTCTCGCCCTGTAAGATCAGCACCGGCAGCGTGAGGTTCGGTGCTTGCTCGATTAGCGTGGACAAGGCGTTGTTTGGCGCGTAAAGGTCAAACATGCCATCTGGCGCAAAAGCGGTTTCGAACCTGCCGTCGATAGCCCGAATGAGTTCGTCGTCAATCGAAATCGCATTGTCGCGGTTGGTATCGAAGCGCGGGTTTATTTCCGGGCCGCGGCGGGGGACGCTGGTATCCGCGATGAGACCGACGATGTTCTTAGCCACCATGCCGCCATCGTTTTCGAGCACT
>JACMMD010000738.1 GCA_014379235.1 Anaerolineae bacterium | reverse complement strand
GCAGCAACTCGCAGTCCGAGTACAATACGTTCATATTCTCAAACAGATTACGAAAAAGCCTTATGACACGCTCTCGCAGAATATGGCTGTTGGTTCCGGTTTTGGTGGCGCTTTTCGCGTTAGCCAGCATCGCGCTGAGTCAGGGTGGAGGCGGCCCGGCGTTCACGCTCGTTCAGCAGATCGGGCGAGAAGCGCCGCGCGGCATCGAGTATGACCCGAACTTTGACCGCGTGGTGATGGTCGATATTGATGGTCAATTGGTGCTGGCGGACGCGGCAAACTTCGAGACGCAGCACGTTCTATACGAGAACGGCACGTACAGCGCCTACGAATTCAGCTACAGCGGGCGCTGGCTGGCCGTCGAATATGCCGCTGTCGATGACAGTCAGCGCGTTCACCTATGGGATACGGTCACGGGTGAGCAGCTTCTCGAATTCGAGAGCAGCAGCGCAATGGGCTATTCCGCGCCGCTGCAATTCTCCGACGATGATACGCTGCTGCTGTTCACGATGGTCGTGCGTGCCCCCGACGACATCCGCCGCAGCGAGAACGACACATCCAACGTGCCCTACATCTGGGACATCGGCACAGAACTTGACTTGCGTGACCCGATCTTGCCGGAGCGCGTCATGGCGCAGCCGTTCTTTGATCTTCGCAACGGCTTCATTCTTGGGCCGAATAATACGATCATCGCGGCGCGGGTTGACCTGCTTGAAGTCATCGACATCACCGACGATTATGACGTGGTGCAGAGCATCGACACGCCGCGTTTCGAGCGCGACCCTATCGACGTGTGGTATAGCTGGCGCGGCGACCAGATTTACTTTCGCCCGCTGAACCAGAGCGGCTTGTTTCAGATCAACACCCGTGACAACAGCGTCTTTAACATCCCGGTCAGCGTTGAGGTTTCACGCCCAACCATCGAAACGCTGAATCAACTTGTCCTCAGCGGGCAGGCGCGTATCATCGGTGAGCCGACCTCGCTTCGCAGCAGTTCGTTTGTGCGGCTGCTGCTCGGTGATGACTATCGCAGCTACTACAACGATCATCCGCTCACGGTGATCTTGCTGGACATCATGCGCCCGATCACGCTCGGCAGCGACCAGTTCGCCTTTCTGGTGTACATCTTCGACGAGGAAACCGGACATGGTTACGTCGAGTTTGTGCGCCCGTCGGATGTGTCGCAAATCGCGCTGCACCCCGACAACACGCGCTTGATGGTGCGGCGCGCATCGGGTGAGCAGCCTGTCGAAATTTACGATCTGGATACGGGCAATCTCGAACTAAGTGTCGTCCCTGCGTTAAGCGGCGACTCGAACACGCTGCTGCAATTCAACGGCGCGGGCGACACGATACTGGCCGGTTTCCAACGTTTCGATGCGCGCACGGGCGCAACGCTTTACGAGGATTTGAGCTTGCATCCCGGCTTCGAGAATTTCTTCTTCGCGCAAAACAGCCAATCCTTAGTCACGGTCAACGCCGCTGACAGCGGGGCGGATTGGTGGCAGTGGGACATCGCCAGCGGTGATGTCATCCGCCGCGAACGCCTGAATCTGCGCGGCTCGGTGGCCCAAACGTCGCCGGATG
>JACMMD010000737.1 GCA_014379235.1 Anaerolineae bacterium | reverse complement strand
TACAGGTAAAAGGCGTTGGGGCGATCCGGGATGATCTCTACCGGATTGCTGCCATCACCGGGCATCCATTCGCCGGATTTGAGCGCTTGCGCGCCTTCGCGCCCACGCGCCGTGTTGACAAAGTACAGCGTTTCTTCGCCGTTGTCTAGCATGACCTCGACATTCAGCAGCGAACCGCGCTCGATGCAGCGCTCAATGGCCGCATCCAACAGCGTTTTCGGTTCAGCGTCAGCGTCGATGGCCGCCAGCCCGCGCATGAGAGCGGAGTCGTTAAGGAAGTCGCGGCGGCGCAGATATTTGTATTTGCCTTCTTTTTGCCCAAGTGCCCAGAAGCAAAACAGCACGACTTTGATCTCGGCTACATCGTCCAGCATGGGCAGCAGATCGCTAAAAAAACGGCGCGGAATCTGCGTCATATCGGCATGGTCGATGCCACCGGGAGGGAAGCCGCTGAACTTGCGCGGGGTGGGTTTAGTCACTTTGCTTGGCATAGTGAATATTATAGCTCATCCAAATTGACGCGCCGCACTTCGCCGTCCTCGAAGCGCGTGATGGACTTATTGAAATACAGCGACACTGTGCCCGTCGGGCCGTTACGATGTTTAGCGATAATCACGTCAGCGAGGTTGGGATGTTCAGTGGCTTCGTTGTATATACTGTCCCTATACAGAAACATTACCACGTCGGCATCCTGCTCGATACTACCACTTTCTCTGAGGTCAGAAAGCACCGGGCGCTTGTCTTGACGCTGTTCGACAGCGCGTGAAAGCTGCGCCGCCGAGAACACGGGCACGTTCAATTCACGCGCTAGTTCTTTCATCGTGCGGCTGATGTAGCTGATTTCCTGCACACGGTTGTTGTTGAAAGAGTTGCTGCCACCGCTCATCAACTGCATGTAGTCCACGATAATCAGGTCGATACCTTCTTCGTGGGCGAGGCGTCGGCATTTGGAGCGCATCTGCGTCGGTGTGAGCGAGGGCGTGTCGTCGATGAAGATTCGCAGGTTGCTGACGTTACCCGTAGCTTGCACGAACAGTGCCCACTCATGTGGAGATAGCTGTCCAAGACGCAGCTTTTGCGTGTTGATGCCCGTCTCCATCGAGACGATACGCTGAACGATCTGTTCGACACCCATTTCCATTGTGAAGATGGCGATACGAGCGCGCAGCTTGGCAGCGTTTAACGCAACTGTTAATAGGAATGACGTCTTGCCCATACCCGGTCTTCCTGCGAAGATGAGCAGGTCGGAGCGCTGGAAACCACCGAGCAGCTTGTCGAGGTCTTTGAAGCCGCTCGGCAGACCAAGCGGCTGATCGCTGTTGGCGACCAGATGCTCGATGACGTCGAAATACTCGCTGATGGCCACGTTCATCGGGATGAACTCGCGCTTCATCTGGCGATCTGTCACGCTGAACAGGCGCGACTCGGCCTCGTCGGTGACGCGCTCGATGGATAGTTCTTCATCCAGCGCCAGCGCTTTGATTTCGTCGGCGGCTTTCAGCAAACGGCGGCGAATGGCCGCACGTTCGACCAAGCGCCCGTAAACCTCAGCGTGAATCGAGGTCGGCGTGTTGTTGACCAACTGCATGAGATAGGCCACGCTGCCGATCTCGTCCAGCACACCCATGTTGCTGAGTTCTTCACTGACAGTCAGCAGGTCAATCGGGTCGCCGCGTTCGTTCAAACGAAGCAGCGCCTTCCAAATATTGGAATGGCGCAGCAGATAGAAATCTTCGATCTGTAGGAAAGCGGTCACGCTCAAGAAGGCATCGGGGTTGCTGATGACCGCGCCGATGACGGCTTCTTCCGCTTCCTGACTGTAGGGCGGGAGATTCGCCCGCTGCGCTAAAGAAATCTGATCGCTCATACGTCTTTTGTGTCCGGGTTATTTTGAAACAAAACGGCGGCTGAGTTTTATCGGGCTTGGCCGCCGCTAATGCTGGCTAAATAGGATTGGTTGGGCTTACGCTGCATCAACAACCAGCCAGCGGCGGTATCGCGGGAGAGACAAGGTTAATCCGCCGTCTGACGGGAACAAACAACACGTTTCCCTATCCGGCGGATAAACCTCTGGCAGCATTAATCTTCGCTGTCTTCCAAATCGTCGAGGTCGAGGCTGTCCACGAAATCCACAAAGGCGCTCAAACGGTCACTAGCGAGCTGTTCACCCGGTGGCGGCGCGGGAATTTCCTGCTCGACATCTTCGTCCGGCTCGATAGCGGCTTTGTCCATGACCGTATCGGCCACGAAGATCGCCGTTTTCACGCGAACGGCCAGCGCAATCGCGTCACTGGGGCGCGAATCAACTTCGATCTTACGGCCTTCGACATCGACCACGATGCGAGCATAATACACGTCGTTACGCAGGTCATTGATGAGGATATGATCGACCTTGCCACCCAGTTCGCGGATGGTCGCTTTGAGCAGATCATGGGTCAATGGCCGCTGCGATGGCACTTCTTGGAGTTCGATTGTGATGGCATCCGCTTCACACGGGCCAATCCAAATCGGTAGATAGCGATCACCGGTGGTGTCCTTGAGAATCACGAGGCGATGCTGCGACATCAAGCTGACACGAATGCTATCGATCACCACTTCAATCATACTAAAATCTCCGAACTTCCATTAGTGCCTAATTACGTCCACTTAGTATCGTGAGTCGATTATACACCGAAGCGCCTGAACAGCAATGAAAAATTACTGTTAAAAAGAGCAGTTTCATCGCCCAAAAAAGGTTGCTTTACAGGCGAAATCGGCTCTTTGACAGCGCGATGTTTGGCGGCCAACTCAAGCTACATTATGTTCGATTTATACCAGCCGCACGAGTACCACTGACCCCGATTCGCAGGTGTTATCGCCTTGCCACGTTCCGCTTAACACCTGTCCATCCCGTGTGAGCGCTCCGTTCTTCAAGCACCAGCTAAAAGGCTTCGAGTCGGCTTCGGCTACGATTTCGGTTTCGGTGAATGTGAATTGATCTTCGCTGATACTGCCGTCCAGCGCGATAGCGGCATAGGTCGAAGGATCGTCTGGCAGCGCGATGAACGACGTGCCTTGAACACTGTCGCCGCTCCCGGCTTGCGATAAGACCATCGCAAACGGATAACCCCCGCCATCGTCTTGATACAGGCTGCCGACCCAGATCCCGCTCACGAGTTCGTTCTCAACAATCGTTTCGAGCGAGGTCTGTTCGCTGACTCTGGTAAGCGAAATCAGGCCCGGTACACAGGTCTGGTCACCTTGCCACGCTCCGCTTAACTCCTCACCATTGAGCAGCAGTGTTCCGCGTTTGATACACCAGCGCAGCTCATCGGCGTTCTGGCTGACGACCTCACTCTCCGCGAAATCAAAGCGCCCTCCGGCAAGGCTGCCCGTGAGCGCGATGGCAGCGTACTGCGATGGGCTGTCCGGCAGCGCGATAAAGGATGTGCCTTCAACATCGCTGCCTGTTTCGGCTTGTGTCAGCACCATCACAAACGGGTAAGCCGCTCTCGTGCCGCCTTCGATCTGTTGAAGAACCCCTATCCAAATCCCGGTTATTCCATCAGAATCGACAGGAGTAGTGGTTGGTGTAGTTTGCGCGAACGCGGGCGCGGCAATAAATAGCCCGCAAAATAACGCAAGTAAAAAAATATAGGGGCGATGTTTGTTCATGAGTGTTTCTTTCGGCTGCGTGACGACCAAGTGGAAAGTGCTTTGTTAAAAGTATAAAGAGAAGCATCAAGACTTTCTACTTTTCACACTCATAAGAGGCGAAAACATTCGTGATGAAAACCCAACGTAACCCGGTATGGCTGCTGTTTTTGGTGGCATTAGCGGGCTGTCGCTCAGGAGAAGGGCCGTTCCCAAGTCAGCGTTTACAGCTTGGCGACGAGCGCGCATCCTACTCTTTTAGCGATGAATCGGACGCGGCGGCGTGGGATACGTTCGTGCTGTCCGATCAGCGCGCAATGTTCCGCATCAACGAGGAAGCGCTCGAAGGCGGCATCCTCGATAATCTCGGCTATATCTGGTCGATCAACGCGGAACGCTACGATGATGTCGCCGGGCAGTCCACTATGTGGCAAACCGAAGGAACAATTGGCAGCGGCTTCGGGTTGATGTGCCGCGCTGATGGTTCGGGCAACGGCTATTATTTTCTGATCTCAGGGCAAGGGCGCGTTAGCATCCGCAAGGCGACGCCGGAGCAGGGGGTTCTGCTGCCGCTGGTCGAATGGCAGGACAGCGCGGTGGTTCGGCGCGGCAACGAGCCGAATACAGTGCTGGCCGTTTGCGTGGGTGATTATCTGGCGATGTTCGTCAACGATCAGTTTGTAGCCGAAGCGCGAGACGAAGAGTTCAGCAGCGGGCAAGTGGCGGTCACGCTGGCAGCGGCGGGCGATGATGCCGCATGGGTGCGCTTTGACGACATCTCGACGCGGGATGTGCTGCTGTTGGGGCCGAGATAGTTATCCGTAGGGGCGGCTCGCGAGCCGCCCTTACAAAGCGTTTACGGTATGATGATGACCTGACCCACGTCGAGGCGGTCAGGGTCTTCGAGATCGTTCACGGCGATGATTTCGTCTACCGTCGTGCCGAACTCTTGGGCGATGAGGAACAGCGTATCCCCCGTCTCAACCGTGTACGTCTGAACGCCACTCGGGTTTGAGCCAGTGCCGACAATACCGCTGTCGTTTGTGCCGCCGACGGAACTTACCGGAGCGCTGTTCGAACCGGGCGGTGCGGGGGCATCTGGCGGCGAGACCTGCGGCCCGCCGCTCTGGGTTTGCGTGGTCGTGTCCTCACCTGAGGGCGACGCAAGTTCCAAACCCGGCTGGCAGTTAGGCAGCGTCAGCACCTGCCCGATGTCGAGGATAGGGTTCTCGCCTTCGAGATCGGGATTCGCGGCACGTATTTCTTCAAGTGTGGCATCGTGGGCAAGCCCGATCTGATAGAGGTTGTCGCCGCTTTCGACGGTGTAGTTACATTCGGTGAGCGTGACGGGCGATGTCGGCGTAATCAAGCCGGATGGCGTTGACGTAAGTGCGCCGCCGGGAAGCGTTCCAGCGAGAGCGGGTGTGATTGTAATCGGGCCCATCGGTGCGCCGGGAGTGATAAACACCTGCGGCGCGCCTGTCGTCGAAGTCGGGCCGGACTGCACCGTCGGCAGTGTCGATGGTTCGCCAAAGGTTGCGCGTGTTGGAGCCAGAACGGTGATCGGCGGCAGATCGGAGTTAGACGAGAAGGCGTCGGTTTCCGGTTCTTCGGTCACGACATCGGTGTTAGGACTGATGGGTTCTTCGGTGATGACGATCAACGTATCCGCGCCTGAATCCTCTGGCGTGAAAGATGGCGCGATGGTCGGTTCACCGACGGTTTCCCCAATCGGTTGACTTTCCGGGTTGAATTCTTCGCCAGCCTGCCGGAAGCAACCAGATAAAACAACAGCCGCCGCCAACAGTGCCACCATCAACAGGCTGTGGCGCAAATTCCGTGATAACCATGATGACATATGTTACATCTCCCAAACCCCGTCAAGCCCGAAAACTAACACCAGCATATCACGCCGCTACACCAATCGGCAAAGGTAAAAGGGGTAGCGTTTTCTAACTCTTCGACAACTCGAGCGCAATTTACGTGGGCGGCGTTAGCTCATAAACGACAAAGCCCGACATATCATAAGCCAATCGCACCTCGAAACCCGCCTCATGCAGCGCCGATAACCACGTCTCTATGGGGGCATCTGCCGGAGCGGGCAGGTAACGCGCTCCGATTTCCGGCAGTTGCAGCGCATCGGCTACCAGCGCGTCCGGCGTCGGGTAGTAGGTGACGCGCTTGTTCGTCCACTGGCCCAGATAGTAACCTAATTCCCAGCCAAACCAATGATCGTAGAGTACCGCCGCCACTGGCCGTCCGTTGAGCCAAGCGGCCAGTTCGAGAATGCCGTCGTGTTCACCCTGATCGCCGCCGATTGGGACGCGCTTTTCGGCGGCATCGAATGCGGCGGGCAGCAGAACTATGAGCAGCGAGACGGTCAGCGCTAACCGTCGGAGATTGAAATCTCCGGCTAGAAGGCTCAATCCTCTTGCCGCCAACAGCGCCAAAATCGGCAGCAAGGGAAGCAGATAGCGATCATACGTGTTGAACGCCACCAACCAATGCAACAGCGCATATCCGAGCGTGTAACCTGAGAACATCAGGCTGGTTTTAGCAACCGGAGAATTCATTCTCCGGCTAGAGAACACCATGCCTAGCGCAACCATTATGGCTGTCAGCCAACCCGGCCCGAGCAGCCATGCCCCATAACCGAGCCACGTATTCAGGCGCGGAACGAGTTCGTCAATATGAGCGAATATACGCTCAGGATTATTGTGTGCCGCCGCCAGCGCGAACATACTGTCAGGCTGTTCCCGCGCCGCATCCCATATGAACACTGCAATCACGCCGAGCAGTATTGGCAGCACGAAATAAACGAAACGTCGTCGTAGGGGCGACACAGGTGTCGCCCGAACCCATAACACGGCAGCGACTAACGGCACATAAAACAATGCCTGCTGCTTGCTGGCGAATCCCAATGCCAGAAAGACGCTGGCCAGCGCGGGTTTGTTCCGAACGGCGGCCCACACTGCCAGCGTAATCAACAGCAGCATCAGACCATCGGTGAAGGAACTGGCGCTGAAAACAATCGCAAATGGAGACAGGGCGATTAGCAGCATGGACAGCAGCGCTATAAGTCGGTCACGATAGATCACTTGCGCGAGGGCATAGACAACGGCGATCAAGGCGATTCCTGCCAGCGTATTCGGCAGGCGGGCCGCAAACTCGCCTAAGATCGGGTGCATGTCGTGAACACCGTTCGGGAGCGGCGCGACGGCGATGAACTGCATCGAGAGCGCGCTGGCATAAATCGAGAGCGGCGTTTTATCGAGCGGGCCATGCAGCAGCCAATCGCCATTGACGGCGGCGTTACGGGCGAAGGTGCTGAAAAAGGCTTCGTCGGGATGAAAGCGCGAGTCCTGCGCCAGCGCGTGAAAACGCAGCCCCGCGCCGAGCAGCAGAATCAGAACCGGAAAAAACTTAACGCAGGGTCGCAGAGATGCAGAGACGCAGGGAAAGATTTTATTTTTATTCTTGGTGAACCCTACGGCGGCGTCTTGGCGGTTCAATCAGGCTTTGAATCTCTCACGTAGATGATCGAGCGCCACCGAATCCAGCGTGTCTGGCTCATGCTCGATGTTCCAGCGTTCTTCGAGGTTCTCGTTGCCGACCATGCCCCAGAACGCCGCTTTACTGTCAAT
>JACMMD010000736.1 GCA_014379235.1 Anaerolineae bacterium | reverse complement strand
GCGTTGAACGCCGCGAGATTAGCCTGATTGCTCAAGTCCAGCAGGAAAATCTGCGCCACGTTTTCATCAAGTTCGATGACTGGCATCACATCGTAGCCCAGCGGCAGCCCGGCCATTCCCACGCCAAGCGCGTTTTCGGCTGTTTTGCGCGCATTCAGCGAGATACCAAGCTGCGACGGCGACACCGTCCAGTTGCGATCTAAATCGACCAGTTGAATAGTCATCTGGCTGTACCACGCATCAAGCAGCGCGGTCTCCGCCTCATCGACAGTCATATCGCCCAGCGGAACGCCGAGCGAATACACGTTCGGGAACGTGCGCCCACCGATCAAATGCGAACCAATATAAAAAGCAACCGCCAACACGGACAGCGCCGCAATCGCCCGCTTGACCTGCGATTTATGGATGACGTACCACCACGCATCCTGAATCCAGAAGCGAATCCGGTCTTGCTGTTGCAGCGACATACCGGGAATCGTCAGGTTGGTCAGGTAGCTGCGTAATGGCGGATACTTACGGTTCGCGGCTAAACGGCGTTCGCCTTCGGGACGCGACATCGTGGCCATTTCCGACGGTTTGTGATTCCGCGATTGGTGTCGATCTCGCGCCTTGTTCTTACGTTTTTCATTCCGATAAACGTCCATGCGGCCTCTCGCCCACTAAACCTCAACCCAACACGGATGGCCCTATTTTAGCACGTTCTGGCATCATAGCATGTGGACGTTGTTGAGCCGCAAAACTTATCGCGCCTCCGTGCGATAATCATTCATCGGCGGCGAAAAGATGTCGACCACCAGCGAATCCACGACGGCGCGGCGGCTGTGGTTCACGCCACCGGGAACCGCGTAACTGTCGCCGGGATGGCACACGCGCATTTCGCCGCCAATGGTCACTTCTACCTTGCCATAAACTACGTAGCCCACCTGATCGTTCAAGTGGCTGTGTTCCTGAATCAAGGTCTCGCGTTCCAGAAAAAACTCACACACCATCGCTTCGTCAGTGGTCGCCATTGTGCGGCGGTAAACACCAGCCGCCATCTCAACTTGATCGCTGTCCTTCGGCGTTATAAAGTAACCATCGGCCATAGAAACCCTCCTTCAGGAAATAAGCGCCAATTATGCGAAGTTGTGAGCGGCCTGTCTAGTTCCACGCAACTCTAGCAAACGATTGCGTGTTATGGTTGTAGCATGTATCATACGATTTTGACGATATTTTCATCGAGTCTAGACACATATGGCTTGGCCTGATAAACCGATCATTTACGAAATTAACACATGGGTTTGGCTGAATACCCTCAGCCGCAAGTATCAAAAAACCATCCACCTTAATAATGTACCGGACGAAACGCTCGATGAGTTAGCCGCGCTCAACGTCGATGCCATCTGGCTGATGGGCGTGTGGGAACGCAGCGTCGCGTCACAGGCGATTGCCCGCAAGTATATGTACCAGTACAAATATGCGCTGCCCGATGTAAGTTATGACGACATCGCTGGCTCGCCTTATGCAATTGCTGCCTATCGAGTCGATGAAAATCTCGGCGGGCGCGGTGGCTTGGCCGCGTTTCGTCGGCGTTTGCGACAGCGCGGGCTGCGGCTGATGCTGGATTTCGTGCCAAATCACGTCGCCTCTGACCATCATTGGGTACGCGAACATCCTGACTATTTAGTACGCGGCACGGAAAAAGACCTGCGTTACGATCCGGTTACGTTTTATGCCGCCCGCGACAAACAGCGCCATGTGATCGTCGTCGCTCATGGCCGCGATCCCTACTTTCCCGGGTGGTCAGATACCGCGCAGGTCAACGCTTTCAACCCCGATCTGCGCCGCGCAATTGTCGATACCCTGCGCGATATTGGCGAACAATGCGACGGTGTGCGCTGTGATATGGCCATGCTGCTGCTGAACAGCGTGTTCGTCAAAACGTGGGCGGGTTACAACGGCAAAATGCCGCAGTATGATTTCTGGGTGGAGATCATCCCGCAGGTGAAAGAAGCCCATCCCGAATTCCTATTCGTGGCTGAGGCTTATTGGGGTCTGGAAAGCACATTACAGCAGCAGGGCTTCGATTACACCTACGACAAGCGCCTGTATGACCGCATCCTCGAAGGCAACGTTGGGGCTATTCGCCAGCATCTACTCAGCAATTCTATCCCTTTCCTGCGCCACAGTATTAATTTCATCGAGAACCACGACGAACGCCGCGCTTATGATACGCTCGGCCCCATCAAAAGCCGTCCCGCCGCCACGCTGATTTGTACGCTGCCGGGAGCGGCACTGCTGCATGACGGTCAGTTCGAGGCGCATCGCATCAAGCTGCCGGTGCAAATCGGACGGCAAATGGACGAAACGCCTGACACCGACCTGAAAGCATTCTATCAACTGCTGCTGCAAGAAACGCGCAGCCCGATCTATCGCACAGGCGAATGGCGTTTGCTAGATGTAGCGTCGGCGTGGCGCGGCAACTACAGCAACAACAATCTATTGGCTTACTGTTGGCACAGCGTCGAAAGCAGCGTTCAGAATGGAAGCGCCAGCGCCGCCAACACCATCGGCAGTGGAGACGATTTCCGCCTGATCGTCATTAATCTAACCGACAGCCAAGCGCAGGGCATCGTCGGACTCAGCGCATTTCACGACATCGGCGGACAAGACTGGTCGCTGTGCGACGTGTTGACACAGGTACGCTACCCGCGTCAGGGTAATGAACTGGTCGATCAGGGTCTTTACATCGACCTGCCGCCGTTCCAGATGCACATCTTCCGCTTCGAGCCAGCGATGGCACAGTCCCCCGTCGCGGAGTGGTGATTAAAACAATTTTCGTCGCAGAGGCGCAGGGTTGCAGAGAATTTAATTTTTAACCCTGCGTCTCTGCTCCTCTGTATCTCTGTGGTAAGTCTCTAATCTTCATCTTCTTCGTCACCCGCGCCGGAAGGCAGCGCTAATTGTGCAGCCGATGGCGCTTGCAGTGCGGGAGTTCTGGCGGCGCTGACCTTAGCAGCATTCGCCGCCGCTTGCTCGGCCTCTTTGACCAGCTTCTCGAACGTCCTAACCCACTGTTTCGCCTGAGAGCCGCGTTTGTCGCCCGCCGCTTCGAATCGCTCCGCCGCCATACTCATCGACTTCAACGCTGCCACGTTATCGCCCTTGCGATGCTGCGCCAGCGCCAAATAGTACAGCGCCTCGCCGCGATTCTGCGCCGCCAGATACGCCGTGTTGAAGTGCGCTAAGGCTTCATCCCAGTTGCCATCTTTGTAGGCGATCATGCCGCGCCCGTAGTGCGCCAGCATTTCGTAGCGGTTGTGCTTGAGCGACTTCTCGAAGTCTTCGAGCGCTTCTTTCTGCTCATCGTCCTCAAGGTGGAACAAGCCGCGCGCCGCGTAGTATTCGGACTGGGTTGGCAGCAGGATAATGGCCTGCGAAATCGCGTCGTGGGCTTCGTTGAAGCGCCCCTTCTGGAAAGCCTCTAGCGCTTGCTGATAATATTCGTCGGCTTCATAACGCGAGAAACCTAAACGTTGGGTCAGCTTGGCCATAACTGTCTCTCTCTAAAGCTGCGCTCACTAAGTTAAACTATAGTACAGGAGCGTGGATACGTTCAAGGACTTCTCTCGAAATGCCAATCAGCGTACATGGGAACGAACCGGATCACACTATATTTTTCATGACCTACGAAGGTCGCTGGGACTGGGAAGAACATTTTCAGGCTGTGAAAAAGGCCCGCGAATTTGGGGACGGGGTTGAGCATCGTGTCGATATTATTGTCGATGCTCTTCGCAGCGAGAACCCGCCGCTAGGGCCGGCGCTGTCGAACATCACCAGCGGCATACGCTTACAGCGTTCGCCCAATCTTGGCATACTAGTATTGGTGACGCAGAATCCTTTCGTGCGTGCGCTGATGACCATCGCGCCGAAAGTCTATCCCGGCATGGCCGATACACTGGTGCTGGCCAAAACTGTCGAAGAGGCGCATACCCTTATCGCGGAAGCTAAGAAGGACGGTTAAACATGGATTTTGAACTCAACGACGAACAGCGCATGTACCAGAAAGCCGTGCGCGATTTCTGCGAGGGCGAACTCAGACCTTATGCTGCCGAAGTCGATGAAAAGGGCGAGCTTCGCATGGAAGCGATTGCCCGTATGCCCGCGCTCGGACTCACTGGACTGCAAGCACCGGAAGAATACGGCGGCGCGGCACTGGATTCCATCAGCGTAGCCATCGCTATAGAGGAAATCGCCCGCGCTTGTGGCTCAACCGCGCTGTCTATCGCGGCCCATAATGGACTGTGCATCGCGCCAATTGTCCGATGGGGCACACAGGCGCAGAAAAACAATTACCTGCCGCTGCTGACGAGCGGCGAAACGCTTGGCTCACTAGCCCTCACCGAACCGAACGCTGGCTCTGATCTGACAGGCGGCGTGACCACAAGCGCCACCCGCGATGGTGATGAATGGGTGATCGACGGCGCGAAAGCGTGGATCACCAACCCGAAGTATGCACCCGTCATCATCACACTGCTGCGAACCACTCACGGCGGCGGCTCAAGCGATTTCAGTATGCTGCTGGTCGATAGTGATGCTCCCGGCCTGACGCTTCACCCGCCGGAAAAGAAGATGGGCCTCAAAGGTTCGCCTACACAGATGATTACCTATGACGGTGTTCGCGTTCCGGCTGATGCGCTGCTCGGTGAGGAAGGCAAAGGCTACTATCAAACGCTGCAAACGCTCGATGCCGGACGCATCAGCATCGGCGCGTTGAGCATCGGTCTTGCTCAGGCGGCCTTTGAAGAGG
>JACMMD010000735.1 GCA_014379235.1 Anaerolineae bacterium | reverse complement strand
TAGGCTTTATTCGCATAGGAGATGCGCGGGTCGATGGCGGAATACACCAGATCGGCCAGCAGGTTAATCAGCACGAAGTTGAAGGCCACGAACAGCGCGATACCCTGTACCAGCGCATAGTCTCGCTGCGAGATCGCGTTGAACACTAAACGCCCGATACCGGGAAGCGAGAAAATCTCCTCGATGATGACCGTGCCGCCGAGCAAATAGCCCATCTCCACGCCGACGATGGTCACTAATGGAATCAGGGCGTTACGTAAGGCGTGGCGGCGAATGACCATCCGTTCGAGCAGCCCTTTGCTGCGGGCGGTTTGGATGTAATCTTGCCCCATCACTTCGAGCATCGCGGAGCGCGTGGTTCGCATGACCGCCGCCGAGAAAGCAAAGCCGAGCGTGAACGCCGGAAAAATCATCTGGCTCAGGTTGCGAAGCGGGTCTTCGGCAAATGAGACGAAATCGCCGGAGTTGGGCAAAATCCGAAAGTAGACCGACAGCACGAAAATAATCAGTGTACCGAGTAGAAACGTCGGCATGGCCAATCCCAGCAATGCCAGCAGCCGCCCCAACAGGTCAAAGATCGAATTGTGCCTGACCGCTGAGAGGATGCCAAGCGGGATGCCGATCACCAGCGCGATGACCATCGCCATAAGCGCCAGTTGCAGCGTCACCGGATAGCGCGACAGGATCACGTCCAACACGGGCTGACCAAAGCGCATCGACAGCCCTAAATCGCCGCGCACGACGCCGCCAATCCAGTTGAAATACTGTTCGACGGGCGGCTTATCGATGCCGAAGTAGGCTTCGAGCGAGGCGCGCTGTGTCTCGGTGAGCATCCCGGCTTCTGTGCCAAGCATAGCGGTGATCGCATCTCCCGGCACGGCTCGTATCGCGCCGAAAATCAAAATCGACACGCCGATCAGCGTCGGGATGAAGGCGATAGCGCGCTGCAAAAGGTAGCGTAGCATGGGGTGGGTGAGGTAGGGGCGCTTCGCGAAGCGCCCCTACAGGATTATTTAGCGGTCTAGCGTGACTTGCGCCAGCGACAGCAGGGAGCTGGTCGGCGTAGGCACGAAGCCCGTCACGTAGGGCTGCTGCGCGCTGTAGTTGTAGCCGACGTACAGCCACACCCAAGGCGCTTGTTCGGCCAGATGACGCTGGAATTCCGCGAAGATTTCGAAGCGGGCTTCGGGGTCGGTTTCCTCGCGGCCTTGAGACATCAGTTGATCGAGCGTTGCATCACTGTAACCAGCTACAACGTTCAAGTTGCCAGTGGACTGCCAGTAACGGGCGTACATGGTGTACGGGTCTGGTCGGCCACCGTTGAGCGCGATGGCGGCGTCAAAGTCGCCAGCCAGCCAGCGATCAACGTAGACATTCAGTTCCATCGTTTCGATTTCGACGGTGATGTTGATTTCGGCCAACTGCGCTTGAATGCTCTGCGCTTCGGAAACGGCGGTTGGCGGTTCGCCTGTAGCGGCGATGACGTTCAATGTGAAGCCATCTTCCATGCCAGCCTCAGCCATCAGTTCACGGGCGCGATCAAGGTCTTTCGTGTAGCATTCGAGTTCATCAACAGGCAGAGCAAAGGCCGCCATCGTGAGCGGGCCGGTCACTGTGCCTTCACCAAGCGAGGCGGTGTCCAACACTTCTTGACGGTCAATCGCGCACGAAATCGCCTGACGCACTTCGAGTTGATCGAGCGGCGCTACAACCGAGCGCAGTTGCAGCACATGATAGTTGATAGCTTCCGTGCGGTTGAGGACAACCGTCGGATCATCGATCAACAGCGTAGCCACAAGCGGGTCGTTCAGCAGCGCGAAGTCAATCGTGCCAGCGCGCAGAGCCGCTAAGATCGAGGTTTCGTCAGGGATGATACGGACTTCGATGCCGTCTACAAACGGGCCATCGCCCCACCAATCAGCATTGGCGGTGAGCATGGTCGTCTGGTCAGGTGTCCAGTTATCCAGCTTGAAGGGCCCGGTGCCGTTGGCAACCGTCGCAACATCGCCGCTTTCAATGTCGGCGGAGTCCACGATGGCGGCGTTGGTGGTGGCCAGCGCGGCCAGCAGCGGTACATCCGGCGCAGACAGGTTAAAGACGACGGTATAGTCGTCGGGTGTGTCCATCGTCTCGATGCTGAGATAATTCGCCCGCGCTGCGGCGGCGGTTGCTTCATCGAGGATGCGCTCGAAACTGGCGACCACATCTTCGGCGGTGAACTCCGCGCCATTGTGGAAGGTCACCCCTTCACGCAGGTGCAGCGTCACCGTCATAGCGTCGTCGGAGAACTCCCAACTTTCGGCCAGCGCTGGAACCACGTTCAGATCAGCGTCGAGGTTCACCAGCGGCTCGTAGATCAGTTCCAGCAGACGGAACGACGCGAACGCGGTTTGCGTGTGCGGGTCGAGGCCGGTAGCGTCTGCCGCACGGGCCATAATCAGCACGTTGCCGGCTTCTTGCGCCGTAACCGTGCCGAACGTCAGCGCGAGTATGGCTATTAAACAAGCCAAAAGAATTTTACGCATGGAATACTCCTCATTTATTACAAGCAAGGCTGAGACTTTGAAACGTGGAGTGTAGTATATCACTTCAAGTGTTTGCGGAAAATTAACTCGGTTATAGATGGTACGACGTAATCAGGAATTGCGCCGATTTGCTCATAGCCATGACGTTTATAAAAGCGCTGCGCGTCTTCGTTGAAATCTGAGGTCAGTAGGAATAAGTCGCTTGAACTGCGAGTGTTCAACGCGAGGTCTTCTACCGCAGTTAGCAGCGCTGCGCCGACACCTGTGCCTTGCGCTGATGGATGCACACCGATGAGGCGTAGATAAGGGCTGCGCTCGAACGCGCCTGTCGGGTCGGCCCACGCGAAGCCGCAAACGGGCATGTTGGGGCTGTCGGCGGCTAAGAGCCAATCGGCAGCGGTCAGCGCGTTTTGAAAGTTGGCGATGGCGCGCTCAACGGTTAGGACGTAGCGCTGCCAGAGCGGAGTTTCGACCATCCATGCAGCTAGAATAGGGAAGTCGTCAGCGGTCATTTGGCGGATCGTGATTTCCATATTGTTCCCGTAGGGGCGCACCTTTGTGTTCGCTCGTCATAAGGGCAGGTCTCAGACCTGCCCCTACACGGTGCTCCATGTTTGCTTGCTCAATTTGATGTAATTCGCGCCGGGGGTGATCTGCCCTAGCACGACGGGATGATCTGCTCCGGTCAGCGCGGGCAGTGTGCCGGGGCGGGCGTGCCATGTCTCATAGGCCAGTACCGCGAACACCAGCGCTTCTTTGTTATCGCTGTCCATGCCGATGTCCTCGTGAGTCAGCACTTGCGCCGGATGCAGCAGCCCGTTGAGCAAATCAGCCATCATGGGGTTGTGCCGTCCACCGCCGCCGAGGATGACTTCCTCGACGCGGGATGGAGCGAAACGCGAGTAAGCGTCGGCGATGCTTTGCGCGGTTAGCGTCGTGATTGTTGCCAGAATAGAGGAGTCGTCGTTGCCACGCTGATGTCCTTCCGCGATCAACTCTCCAGCCATGACCCGGCTGAACAACTCGCGTCCGGTGGTTTTTGGCGGCTTGAGTTCGTAGTAGGGATGAGCGAGTAGTTCTTGCAGCCATTCCTCGTCGATGCGTCCGCGCTTGGCCAACTCTGCATCACGATCATAACCGAGCGCGCCATCGGTCAACAGTGTCATGATCGAGTCGAGCAG
>JACMMD010000069.1 GCA_014379235.1 Anaerolineae bacterium | reverse complement strand
TGTTCCGGCGTTTTGGCGAACCATGACCAGAAGATGACCACGTTATCCGTATCGTAGACGATGCCGGGGTCAGCTTGCGGCGAGTATCTATCGCACTCAGCGAAGACCAATCCGGCGTTACTTGTGCGTCCCGGTCCGTCAAAATTGCGCGGGCCGATAACAACGATAGGTTCTGGCGTAATCGTGATGGAGCCGTTCAACGTGCCGCCAAAGGGCGATTGGATGAGCGAGGCAGCGACAGCATCAGCGGCGGCATCGGCGGCAGGGTCAGAACCTGTATCGACGCTCGAACCAAGTGGGTTTTGCGGGTTGTTGCAGCCGTCCTGCGAATCATCGACGTTGGTATCAATCACGCTGCTGCTAGAGTTGGTCTCACGCGCCACCAACACATGGACGCTGGCCAATGCGCCACCGCCTACTGTCGCTCCGGCATTGTACGAGACGCTCTCGCTAAAGGCATACGCGCCATCGACCTGCACCTGACGCAGATTAGTTAGCGCTGTGCCTGTGCCGCCGGGGCCGGAGAAGACTTGATAGAAGATATCATAACCGGGCAGCATACTGCCGGAGAAGTTGACCACGCTGGTGGTCTCGCAGGCAACATAGAAGATTTGAATCGTCGATTCCTGCGTTGGTGCGATAGGCCCGGATGGCGTGACGGCGCAAACCGTCACGAATGGCAGCCCGAAACTCATGGCCAATAACACCAGAAAGAAGATCCCTAAACTTGCTCTTTTCACAGCAGCCCCCTGCACGGTTGCTTGTCGGCATTTTCATTTACGGCGATGATATTAACCTATATCGCCAGAAATCTCACCCGTACCTCTAGGTTAGATGGATATTCTAGCTTAAAATAGCGCTAGTCACCCGTCGATGCAACTACGATGTAACCTGAAATGCAATTCAACAAAGGAAATGCTGTGAGCAAACCTACCATTGTGGTGCTGAAAGGCGACCAAACCGGACAGGAACTACTCGATGAAGCGATGCGCGTGATCGACCCCGCGATCACCCGCGTCGATGTAAATTTTGAAACCTACGATCTTTCATTAGAGAACCGCCGTGCCACCAAAAACGAAGTCGTGCGCGAAGCGGCGGCCCGGATTGTCGAGACGGGACTCGGCATCAAGGCGGCTACAATCACACCCCCGGAGAAAGGCGGCGTGGGCAGCCCCAACGCGCTGCTGCGCGAATACATCAACGGACAGGTGATTTTGCGGACGGGGCGGCGTATCCCGCCTGTGCGCCCGTTGGCAGGGGTTCACGCGCCGATTGCGGTGGTGCGTATGGCGGTGGACGATGCCTATGGCGCGAAGGAATGGCGCGAGGGCGAAGGCATTGACGAAATCGCGTGGAGTACGCGCAAGATCACGCGGCGAACCTGTCGTAAAGTGGCCGAGTTCACGTTTCGCCTTGCCAAGCGAACTCATGCGAAGGTGTTCGGCGGGCCGAAGTTCACCGTTAGCCCGCTTTACGAAGGGATGTTCAAAGAGGAATTGGACGATGCCGCTGCTCGTTACCCTGACGTGAAGTACGATCCACAGTTGATCGACGCGACTTTCGCGCTGCTGCTGGAAGCGACGGGCGAACCACTGGTTATCCCGGCACTGAACCGCGACGGCGATACCCTCAGTGATCTTGTGTTGAAGATGTTCGGCACAATCGCGGGCGCGGAGTCGGTGATTTTGAGCCTCGATGACAATTTCGATGTCAAGGTCGCGCTGACCGAAGCGCCGCATGGAACTGCGCCGAGCTTGCAGGGCAAGAACATCGCCAACCCGATGGCCATGATTATGGCGGGTGCGGCGGTTCTGCGTTATGTCGGTACGGATAAAGCGAATCTGGCCAGCCGCGCAATCTATGAGGCGGCATTAGAAGTCGCCTACGATGGCATTCGCACCCCTGATCTGGGTGGGTCGGCTGCCACCGATGAGTACGTGAATGCGGTGATTCACGAAGTTCAGGCCAAGCTCGAAGTGTGGGACGCGCTGGGTTAAACGTCTATCATGGGGCGACGCATGCGTCGCCCCTACAATCCCACCAATTTCATAAATTGCGGAAATCTTAACGAACAATAGTGGAATAATTGCGATAATAGAATATGGACAAGTCTTTCAGGGTTTGAGTAGTCAATTTTTCTGCGATTTCCCTGATGGCGTTTTTCCCCTCATTAAGATGCGGGCGCTGTGAAGTTGGCAACGGCAGCGCCCGCGTTGCTTTTCTGGCTTATGAACTCCAAGCGCGATAAAATGTTGTTGGGCGGGTCTCAGACCCGCCCCTACTTTGAAACTCCTGCTTATAGGATGCTGCTGTGTTTCCAGTCCTCACGCCCAACGATGCCGAACTCGATCAAGATGTGCTGATGTTCTGGGCGCTGCTTTTTAAGATCGTCTTGGACGGTGAGAAGCGGCTGACGGCGCATATGGCCGCGCACGGTCTCACGCCGCCGCAGTTTTATGTCCTCAAAACGTTAGTCGAACATGCTGGCCGCTGCCGTATCGGGCAGATCGCAGAAGAACATCACCTGACCAACGCCACGATGACGGGCTTGGTCAAGCGGCTGGAAGCGATGGTGCCGCC
>JACMMD010000734.1 GCA_014379235.1 Anaerolineae bacterium | reverse complement strand
GCGCTCCGAACCCGCTCCCAACGCTGTGCTGCTCACCGCGCCGGACGAGATTCGCCTGTGGTTCTCCGAGCCGCTCGAACCCGATTTCAGCCGCATCTCCCTGCGCGACGCCAATGGCGAAACGTTGGAACTCTCGCCCTCGCAGATTGACGCATCCGACCCGTTTCAAATGTTCATCGAACCGGGCGCTTTAACTGACGGCCTCTATACCGTCGCATGGCGTGTCGTATCGTCAGCAGATGGCCACGAAACCCGCGGCAGTTTTCCGCTGACTATTGGCACGGCGGTTGTCGGAGCGGGAGTCAGCACGGAAATCGAAGATGAATTCCCTGTCGATGGCGCGCTGATTCGCGGCTTCAACCTGTTGTCGATGGCGCTGGCCGTTGGCGGCGCGGGTTTCTGGCTGTTCGTATGGCGGCCAGCACTCCCCGACGGACATCCGACGATTGATGCGCGCCTGCGTTTGCTGACGTGGGTTGGATGGGGACTGCTCGGAATCGCCAGCGTTTTGTGGCTGCTGCTGCAAGTGTCCATCGCGGCGGATATTCCGGTGCTGGCCGCGGCCAGCAGTCCGGCATTTGCCCGTATTGTCAGCGACTCGCGTTTCGGTGATTTGTGGCTGGCGCGAATGGGCTTGTGGCTGGCGATGGGTATCGCGCTGTATGTCGGCAAATATCGACATCGCGCATGGCCGTTTGCCTTGCTTTTCGGCGCGGCAATTCTGCTGACAACCAGCCTATTCAGCCACGCCAGCGCCGCGCCCGATGCTCCGGCGGCAGTCGCAGCGGATTGGCTGCATCTGCTGGCGACAGCATTATGGGTCGGCGGATTAGTACAGTTCGTCGTAGCGCTGGCTTCGCTGCGAATGAGCGACAGCACCAACGCTCCTGGGCTGAGTTCGCTGGTGGGCTACTTCTCAAACTTCGCCCGCGTCGGTGTAGCGGTGTTGATCGTCACCGGACTGTATGCGGCGTGGCTGCACGTCGGCAGTATCGAGGGCTTGGTGACCACGCTCTACGGTCAAGCGCTGATCGTCAAGCTGCTGCTGATCTTCCCGCTGCTGCTGATCGCGCTGGTCAACTTCGCTTTTACACAGCGTGGTCTCAGCGAAGGGCGCATGGTCTGGGGGAAGCACTTACGCGGCCTCGTCGGCGCGGAAGTGGCGCTGACGTTTGGTGTGTTGGCGGCGGTAGGCGTGATGACCTCGACAGCAGGTTCGCGCCACGTTTTAGCGCTGCGCGAAACCAACGCCGCCGTGCCGCAAGTCGCGCCATATTTCGACTCATTCTTCCTCGAAGCCGAACAACTGCACGTCGATCTCGAAATTTCGCCGGGAACAGTGGGCGAAAATACGTTCAACGTCGCGTTGTACGATCATCTAGGCGTTCCGATAGAGGACGCTTCGCTGATCCGACTGCGGTTCGAAAACGAGAGCGCGGGTATTGACGAGAGTGAGTTACGCCCCGAACATCAAAGCGGCGGCATCTACACAGTCTCCGGCGCAAACCTGAGCGTTCCCGGTGTATGGCGCATCCGCACCACGGTTCAGCGCCCCGATGCCTATGATACGGTGGTTGATTTTACGCCTGAAGTGGCGCTGTCCGCGCCCTATATTCCGCCGATGCTTGACATTACACCGCCGCTCATGTCCCGGCAAACAGCGCTGCTCATCACCGGATTGGCCGCGCTGATGTTCGGCGGCTTTTTCTTCGGGCAAACCGGCATCCACCTTCGCAGCGGCGGCGGGCTGTTGGCTACCGGACTGCTGGTACTGGGCAGCGCTTTCTTAGGCAT
The DNA here is from genome assembly GCA_014379235.1 of Anaerolineae bacterium. GTDB lineage: Bacteria > Chloroflexota > Anaerolineae > Aggregatilineales > Phototrophicaceae > JACMMD01. The sequence goes on along the minus strand of JACMMD010000734.1, from coordinate 238 downwards.
GGGCGGCGCATTATCCAGCACGCCGACAGAGGCCGCGCAGGCAGCAGTCATCAGCGAACCCGCGCTTGTCAGTGCCGATGTGCCGGATTTTCCAGACAGTGCGGCGGTAACGCTTGCGCCAGCGCGTAATCGAGGGCTGCCGTATCTGGTGACACAGGGCGGCGCGATACTCAAACCCGATGCGGCGGGAGCGTGGGATGTGCTGCCGTTGGATGCACACGTCAACGATCTGTTCGTC
>JACMMD010000733.1 GCA_014379235.1 Anaerolineae bacterium | reverse complement strand
TATCGCCTTCGCTATCTGCGGCTGTACTCGACTCTGAGAGGAAGCTGCCCACATCCCACACGCTCACGCTGCCATCGGTTACGGCGGCGGCTAGGCGCGTCCCATCGGGGCTAAAGGCGATGCCGCGAACTTCGGCGCCTATGCTGTTGGATTCGATAATGAGCACTTCATCGACAGACAAGTCGCCATTCAAAACCGCGCTGATGTCAAAGAGGCGAACCGTGCCATCCGTGCTGCCGTTGGCTAACAGGTTGGGGTTTTCGGGGTTGAACAGGATTTCAACAGGCACGCCGTAAGTGCCGTTCGGGATAAAGGCTAATGGTTCACCCGCGTCGATGTTCCACAGCCAAACGCCGGGATAGCTGCTGATCGCGACTGTTGTTCCGTCAGGGGTGAGGGCGACACTGTTGACCGAGTTCGGGATGGTTTGTTCGTCTACCTGCTCATTGGTGGCTACATCCCACACACGAACAGAGCCATCGTTGCTGCCAGAGATCAAGTGCGTTCCGTCAGTGCTAAATTCAAGGTCATTGACGCTGGATTCGTGGCCATCCAGTTCGGCAATGATTTGCCGTGCGGCTGTATCCCACAGAAAAATGGGGCCTTCGCCGCTGCCTGCTGCGATCATCGTCCCATCAGGGCTGAGAGCCATCGACGCAATCCAGATGGGATTTTCGAGATCAACAGCTTCGGTGTCACTGTCCGCAATCGACCACAACCGCAGCGGATCGGCGCTGATAATTTGCTCGCCATCCGGTGTAAACGCTATATCACTGAGGCTGTTGCCGTTGTCGAATTCAGCCACCTGCGCGCCTGATGCCATGTCCCAAACGAGAATGCTGGTGTCCTCGTAGTCGCCGCTGGAGGCTAACTGTGTGCCATCGGCGTTGAACGCCACGCGCAGTGCGCTGCTATGCCCGGAGAGGGTCAGCACGGGTTCGCTCAACGTTTGGGACACGCTGTTGATTTCGGCGTTCGAGAACTCGCTGGCGATGAGCGGCGCAATCTCCCACAGGCGTACCACGCCGTCATCTTGTGCGGCTGCGAGATAGGCGTTATCAGGGCTAAAGGTGAGCGATTGAACAGTCTCTTCGTTGGCTTGAAGTGTCGCCACAAGGGCAATAGGGTCAACGCCCAATTTCAGCAATTGCGCTGCGCCGCCTGTATAACCGACGGCCATCAACTCATTATCGGGGCTAAAAGCAATCGATACAGGCGCGCCATCAACAACGTCTTCGACCAGACCGATGAGGTCGCCGTTTACGCCATTGAACACCCACACGCCGTTCGTCGCAATCGCAGCCAGCACACCACCGTCATAGCTGAATGTGAGATCACCTGCGTCGGGGAGCTGCATCTCGCTGATTTGCTGGCTGCTCGCGGCATTCCACAAGCGCACGATACCGCTTTCGCTGCTGGATGCCAGACGCACGCCATCAGGGTGGAACGCGACGCTGTAAATCGTGCCATCTTCGCTGTCGGTGTTGAGCTGCCCAAGCAGTTCACGCTGGCTCGTACTCCATACAGCGATTGAGCCATCGCCGCCGCCAACCGCCAGCAGTGATCCGTCGGGACTCAGCGCTAAAGTCGATGTCCATATGTCATTGCGAGGATTTTCAAGGCTGGCGACGCTCTCGCCCGTGTTCAAATCCCAGATCAACTGTGGGCCCCCGCTATACAGCAGCGTGCCATCTGGGGAGAAAGCCACATCGGTGACACTCTGCCCGTTGTCCAGTGTCAGCAGTGCTGTGTTTTCGGCGTCACTGCTAAGGGCCGTCATGTCCCAAATGCGAACTTGCATATCCTGATAATCGCCGCCTGTCGCTAAGCGTGTTCCGTCAGGGCTAAACGCGAGGCGAACCGCGCTGCCCATTGGCCCGGGCAGCGAGAACGCAGGCTGGTCAACCGAAACGCCAGTGCCGCTGATAGACAACAGCGTCCCATTTTCCGCGCTGGCGACGACTACATCCGGCGCGGTTTCTGCGGCGTCAGCGATTGTGCCGTTGGCTTCGAGTTCGGCAATGCGGTCAACCACGAATGAGTCGGCGCTGTCGCCCGTCAGATCGACATAGCTGCGATAGAAGGTCAGGGCTTCTTCATAGCGCTCGACCTCGTACAGCGCATCGGCCAGCCCCCAGTGCAAATAATCGGCGTTGGGGTTGAGTGCCAGCGCCAGCGAGAAGTCGTCAATCGCGGCATCATTGTCGCCAAGTTCGACGTAGGCATAGGCACGGTCACTATAAGCGCAGTCACATGAGGGGTCGATCTCGATAGCACGGGTGAAATCCTCGATGGCCGCATCATAGTTTTCGTCTTCGGCGTACAGCCGCCCGCGTTGATAAAAGGCTTCGAAAGACCCCGGATCAAGCTCGATAGCTGCCGAGTAATCTTCAATGGCCGCGTCGTTGTTTTCAAGTGAGGCGTAGGCTCTGGCGCGATAAACCAGCGCGTCAACATAATCGCCGTCGAGTTCAAGCGTTTGCGTAAAATCGCTGATTGCAGCCTCGTAGTCCTCTCGCGTTAGCTGAACATACCCACGCCCGAACCACGCTTCGATAAACGTCGGGTCGATCTCAACGGCAGCGTTAAAGTCTTGCAGCGCGGCATCGTTATTCTCCAGAACGCTGTAGGCGTAGCCGCGATTGGCGTAAGCGATGGCGAAGGTGGGTTCAATTTCAACAGCGAGGCTCAACTCGTCAACAGCTTGTTCGTAGTCGCCGGAACTGATGAAAAGTTCACCGCGTTCATTGAGGACGTTGGCATTTGTGGGGTCAATGCTGAGAGACATGGCGTAATCATCCAGCGCGGCGCTGTCATCGCCAAGCCCGCTGTAAGCCTCAGCGCGGCGCGAATAGGCGGGTGCTGATGAAGGATCAAGCGCGATGGACTGCGTTAAGTCTTGGAGCGCGGCCTCGTTTTCGCCCAGCAGCAAATAGGCATAGCCGCGATTGTAAACCGCATCGAAGTTTTGCGGTTCAAGTTCAATCGCTTGAGCATAATCGACGATGGCCGCGTAATAATCGCCGAGGCTCATGTAGCTGTTGCCGCGTCCGATATAGGCGCGGGCATCATCCGGCAGCATGTCGACGACCTGCGTATACTGTTCGACGGCGTTCTCGTAACTACCTTCTTGAAAAGCCAGCCTTGCGTCTCCAAGCGCCAGATCGATGCTTTCCGCGTCAGCAGCGCTGAGGTCGCCGCTGGTATTCAAAGCGACTTCAGTAGGCGCATCGGTTGGGGAGTCTGTCGGTGAATCTGTTGGTACGTCGGTAGGTATTGGCTCGTTTGTCGGTATATCGGTGGGTATATCGGTGGCGGCCTCAGTCGGCACGAAGGCCACCATCGGTACAACTGACAGATCGCCGGACGTGTTCACCAGCGCCGCCGACGCTGCAATCCAACCCTGCGCGCCGTCTGGCAGCGTGACCTGATACCACGCGCCATCTTCGCTGATGCCTACAATGTCGAAACGGTCATTGGCTTCCATCGTCGCAATGCTGCCATACTGCGAACCGGGGCCGCTGCGGGCCACAAGACCGCGTACTGCTTGTGCCAGTGGTGTAGCCGGAGTTGGTATCGTGGTGGGCAGTTCGTTGTCTGGCGTCGGCTGCGCGCCGACTGCGGGTGGGGTCGGCGTTACGATTGGCGTATTAGGCATCAGACGCCACGCCAAGCCGATGGCCGCGACCACGACAACAACGCTAATCAACGCCAGCGCCCAGACCGGAAATTTTCGGCGGCGAGGCGGTAACAGCGTGGTTGGCGGGTTGAGCAGCGCCTCATCGCCGGTGATGGTTGCGCCCATGCCCGCTTCTTCTGCCGCCTGAACGCGGGCACGGCTGGCGGTAGGCGTATCTTCCCGCACTGCGCGAGAGAACGCTGTCGCCATTGTGGCGCAGGACGCCTGTCGTTCTTCGGGCTTGCGGGACAGCGCCTTGAGGATGACGGCTTCGGCGTTTTCGGGCAGGTCAGGGCGCAGTAGGTTTGGCGGCGGCAGCGCTTCGCCGCGAAGCTGCATGTGGATAACGGCCAACGGCGTTTCGGCGGAGAAAGGTGTGCGCCCTGTCACCATTTCGTACAGCACGACACCCAGCGAATAAATATCGGTTGCCGCGGCGAGGTCGGTACGGCCTTCGCACTGTTCGGGACTCATGTAACTGGGTGTGCCGAGGATGCTGTCGCCCGTGAGATCAAGATTCATCTCGACCATCTTGGCGATGCCGAAATCGGTCAAGAATGTGTTGCCACGATCATCGAGCAGCACATTGCTTGGCTTAACGTCACGATGAAGCACACCGTTCGCATGGGCATAATCGAGCGCGCTGGCTAGCTGCTCGATGATACGGCTGATTTCGGTTAGGGGTATCATGCCCTGTCGGATGCGTTCAGAGAGAGTTCCAGCGGGCAGATAACGCATCACGAGATAGGCCGTGCCATCTTCTTCGCCGTAAGCGTGGACGGGCAAAATGTGGATATGTTCTAAACGAGCGATGGCTTTGGCTTCGCGCCGGAAGCGTTCGCGGAACATAGGGTCTTGCGAATACTGCGCGGGCAGCAGCTTCAACGCGACGAAGCGTTCAGTATTGGGGTCATAGGCTTTGTAAATGGTTGCCATGCCGCCGCTGCCGACTTGTTCCACGATGCGGTAGCCACCAAGGGTTCGCCCGATCATGTGTTTTTCCCCGTAATTTTGGGTTGTGTGGATTGTAATGATGCGCCTAGCGCACATAAAAAATTATAGCACACCTAAGAGAAGGATGAATTTATTGACGTTGCAATCCAAAATGAAATACATACTATGATAATATATGAATATATAATAATTAGTGGAGAGAATTGGATGAAGGCTGTAATTCCAGTTCAGATGTATACGTCCGTACCCGCTTATTCCGCTGCCGATTTGCAACAGTGTATTCGAGCTTGTATGGACGCGGTGTACCAATGCGAACGCAGTATTACGAGGTTGATGCTCGAAGGCGATGACGATCAATACGCAGACTGCGTGAAAGCTTGCCGAGATTGCGCGTTGATGTGCGCGATGTGCGTCAAGGTCGTGGAACGTGGTTCGATTGTGATGCTGGACATGTGTGAGATTTGCACAGAGACCTGTCAGCAGTGTGCGCTCGAGTGTACGCGCTGCAATCGCCCTGCGTGTGATCGCTGCGCGGCGGCCTGCCAACGCTGCGCCGAGGTGTGTTTGGCGCTGCTAGCAAAGGCCGCCGCTTAACGGTCAACCGATCCGCCGCTGTTTAGGGCAGGACTTTCACCTTCACTTCACCATACGAACCGCCGCCCGCATGGCTGACCACGAGCATATACCTACCGTTTTCGGGCAGTTCAAATTCACGCACCGCCGCATTCAACGTTTCTGCGTCACCAATGCCGCTATCGTCGTCGGCTGTGATCGCATCGCCATCGGGGCCGATCAGCACGAAAATCGGGTCAGCGCTCGAATCCTGCGCCGCGTTCACTTCAATGCTGACCTGTTGACCGATTTCGCCTTCGATGCCGAAACGCATCTCCAACCCCTGCGTCATTTCGAATGTGTAGCTGTCGCCCGCCGTCATTATCATAGCGAATTCGGTTGCGTCCATGTCGTCAATGCTTGAACCAGTGGTCAGGCGAATCCACTGCAAGAAATCGGCTGCGACGATTTCGCGGTTGCCTTCATCGCTGCCAGCGAACTCGATGTATTCGATGCCGCGACTCAGGTATGCACCCGCAAAATCCGGCACGAGTTCAATCGTGCGGTTATAGTCGCTGATTGCGTCGCGGGGTTCGCCCAACTCCGACAGTGCAAAGCCGCGATTGTAGTAGGCATCGGCGTTATCGGGCTGCGCTTCAATCACCACATCGAAGTCCGCCACCGCGCTCTCGTAATCTTCCAGATAGAGGTAGGCGAACGCACGATCATAGCGGGCGTCGGCATCGGCGGGATCGATGTCTAACACCCTGTCAAAGGCGCTGATCGCCTGCTCATTGTCTCCAAGCTGCACATAGGTATTTCCCAAACCAAGCGCTGCTTCCATATTTTGTGGATCAGCGTCGAGCGCTGTTTGATAGTCGGAAACCGCACTTTCATAGTCTCCAAGCGCGAAGTACGAATCTGCGCGCTGCGCGTTGGCCATGGTGAAATCGGGGCTGATTTCAAGTGTGCGCGTGAAATCATCAATGGCCGCGACATCATCCCCCTGAATTTGATAGACCAAGCCGCGATTCAGGAAGGCATACCATGCATCAGGCGTGAGTTCGATGGTGGTGCTGTAGTCTTGCAGCGCGGAGTCGTAGTCCTGCATTTCGTAGTAGGATAGTCCGCGCCCGTGATAGGAATCGCTGTTCGACGGATCGAGTTCGATGGCACGATTGAAGTCATCGAGCGCTGTCTGCTGGTCGCCGCTGTAGTGATAGGCGTGGCCGCGCCATGTCAACACATAATCGTAGTCCGGTACAAGCTCCAGCGCGGCGGTGTAGGCTTCGATGGCTTCAGCGTATTGACCGCTGTGATAAGCGGCGTCACCTTGTACCGCATAATCATAGGCGGTGACTTCCGGCGTGGCTTCAACCGTCGGCACAACCAGTTCATCGAGCGGAATGATTTCGGCTTGGACAGGTGTGGCTTCGACGGTGGGGACGACGAGTTCATCCAGTGTGATGATCTCGGCTTCGCGTGTTGGTGTTTCTTCGGTGACGACGGCTGTCGGCTGCTGCGTGGGTGCTTCGGTTACAACCGCCGTCGGTTCGAGTGTGGGTTCTTCGGTAGCTACAACTTCCGTCGCGGCCTGAGTGGGCTGAGGCGTCGCGCTTGGTGCAATTGTCGCCTCAACCGCTGCGCCGCTTTCCAGCGCGGCCAATGCCTGTTCGCGGTTAGCGTAGACAAAATCGAGGTTCGGGTCTAGCTCGATAGCGCGGTCATAGTCGGCCAGCGCCTGC
>JACMMD010000732.1 GCA_014379235.1 Anaerolineae bacterium | reverse complement strand
TAAATTAAGTATCCATTAGTGAGCCATGAGAGGGGGTTTTCAGTTCTGAGTACCGAGTAAAGATAGGTTCGGGGCACGAGGTTCAAGTAAAGACAATGGGATAGAGGTCAACCATAGGGCAGGTCTGAGACCTGCCCTATGGTTGATCGCTAAAAACTGACAAGCTGACGGCTGACAGGCTACAATATCCTCGTTACCTCGTCTGCAACACAGGAGTGCATAGGCGGTTATGGAAACGCGAACCATCGGAACGCTAAACGTCTCAGTCGTGGGATTGGGCTGTAACAACTTTGGACGCCGCATCGACGAGGCGCAGACGGCAGCCGTCGTCAAAGCCGCGCTCGACGCAGGCATCAATTTCTTCGATACCGCCGACGTTTACGGTGACGGTCAAAGTGAGTCGTTTATGGCGGGCCCACTGGCCGGACACCGCCGTGAGGTCATCATCGCTACCAAGTTTGGCAACGATATGCCGGGAGCAGGCGGCGGCGCGCATCCTGACTATATTCGCCGCGCCGCAGAGGCCAGTTTGCGCCGCCTCAACACCGACTACATCGACCTCTACCAGCTTCACAAGCCCGACCCCAACGTGCCGATTGCTGACACGCTCGGCGCGATGAACGAACTAGTGCAAGCGGGCAAAGCATTGGAAATTGGCTGCTCGAACTTTTCCGCCGAACAAATCCGCGAGGCTGAAGCGGCAGTCAAACCGGGAGCGGCGCGCTTCCTCAGCGTGCAGAATCACTACAGCCTGTTTCATCGTGATGATGAAGCCGAAGTGCTGCCCGAATGTGAGCGTCTCGGTCTTGGTTATCTGCCCTACTTCCCACTGGCAAAGGGTCTGCTAACGGGCAAGTTTCGTCAGGGACAGCCCATTCCAGAAGGGACGCGCCTGACTGGAAACACCGATATTGTCTCGGAGAAAAACCTTGCGCTGGTTGAGCGGCTCATTCAATTCGCGGAGTCTCGCGGGCACAGCATTCTTGAACTGGCGTTTGCGTGGCTGCTGGCGCGTCCGGTGATCGCGTCGGTGATCGCAGGCGCGACCAAGCCGGAGCAGATTGACGCCAACGTGGCCGCCGCTGGCTGGACGCTATCCGCCGCCGATCTTGCCGCGATAGATACAATCGTGTCGTAAGTTATCAGTGGTCAGTTATCAGTAAAACAGAATTGACTGTCAACTGAATACTGATAACTGACTACCCTTACTGTACCTGCCCCACGGGCGCAACCGCGCCGGGTGTTCCCGGTGTGCCAGCGACAGCCGGAGTGGGATTCTCGCAGGCTTCTTGAGCGTTGTCGCGCTTAGTGACAACATCGCCCCGGCTGAAAATGTTGAGCGCGTTCTGATACTGCTGCTGCGCCGAACATTGATTGCCTTCGATAGCGAACGCATCGCCGTAATCAAGATAAGCATCAAACAACATCTGCGCGATTTCGCCGTTGCGATAGTTGGGCACTTCGTCATAGAGTCGGCGCAAGGCCGTGATCGACGTCAAGTAATCCGTACCAACGGTACTCAGCGCATCGAGATACAGAGTAGCGACGTAGCGCTCATAGTTCAGCCCTTCGGCCAGCGCGCCGAATTCTTCGGCACGGTCAGTCAGTACGATACCTTGCGCCAGATTGCCCGTGCGGAACTGTATCAGCGCTTCCTCGCTCAACGCCTCGCGCAGTAAACTACGAACGTTGGCGCTGTCATAGGTGCTGTCCACGCCCGTAATCACATCCAGCAGTTCAACCGCGCTGTTGTAGTCGCCAGCGCGGATGGATTCTTGTGCTTCTTGCAACAGCGCCGCCAGATCATAGCCGCCGTTCGATGGCGTGGGGATGTCAACTTGAGTTTCAACGTCTTGTGTAGCTTCTGGCTCAACGGCAATCGTCACCGTCGCTTGCGGTGTAACGGTTGCGGGTGATGTCGCTGTCGGCTGCTGCGTCAGATAGAGCGCTGTCGCTGTTGGGATGTACTCCGCGACACACGGCGCACCGGGAGTCATCGTCGCCAGAAAACCTAAACGTCGTTCAACCAATACGGTATTGCCAACGGCGATATCTTCCGGGATGCGGGCGCATTGGGCGTTGATGTCGGCCATCAGTGTAGCTGTCGAGTTGGCTCCGGCGGTTCGTTGCCCCGATGTCCAGCCCGCGAGACCGGCCAGCGCTACAATCGCCAATGCGAACCCCAAGCCGACCAAACTCACGCAGCCCCAGACAAAACAGCCCGGCCCGCCAGATGGAGCAGGTTCGTTCGGGTCGATCAGTTCGCCCTGTTCGTGGGGTTGTTGGGCGCGCTCTTGCGCGAACGGTGATCTCGGTTGAGTATCGTCAGGTGACATCATGAATAAGGGCGCTCCGTGTAGCAATAAATGGCCCGGTATTACCGGGCGGTTGTTATTATAATTGACGGTGGGAGTGTCGTGTAGCGCGGTTTCGGTTACAGTTCTTGTTACACGTCCCCATCAAGCTCTATCGGTGGCGTTTGGGCTAGGGCTTTCGCGCAACAAAGACGTAACGTTCGTAGGGATCAACCACGTAATCGGCCTCAAAGCCTGTTTCACGCAGCAAGCTCAACCACTCGTCGAGCGCGAATAAGCCGATGATATGCTGGTCATACTCAACGGTGACCGGCTGATTATCTTCGCGCAATACGACCACGTAATCGGTGACGTAGGTGCTGTCCGTCTCTTTATGGTCGTAGCTCCACTCAAGAAAGCGAACACTGCGGCCTTCACCATCCTCGCCGCCATGATCGGTCATCGGTTCAAACGTTTCACGCACATGGTCAGGCACCAACAACACCATGCCGCCGGGTATACAATGCACAAAAGCCGTTGTCATCGCCTGCCGCAAATCCTCGATGGTCGTCATGTAGTCGATAGCATCGTGGATAAAAACCGCGTCAAACATGCGCTTCAAGCGGACGGTACGCATATCGCCCGGTAGATGTTCACACTCTGGGTTAAGCACTTGGCTGACCTCAAGCATCTGCGGCGAGAGATCGACCAGCGTAACCATCGAAAACGAGGATTTCATGTGCAGCGCGTTGTTTCCGCCGCCGCTGCCAAGTTCCAACAAAAGGGGCGACGGACGTGCGGTTATCTCTGCCAGCAGCGGCAGAAAAAAAGCGACTTCCTCAACATACTCCGCTGGGGAGGAAACCAGCGGCCACCACAAGGCCAATTCATTGTAAAGTTTCAACGCCTGCTCCCTTTGCCGATCAACCGAAAACATCTACGATTATAGTGAAGAACGTGACAAAGGCTAATGTATCCTTGACTTTTTGATCGCTTGACAATCACATACATACGCGATAGTATGTTGAACATGAAAGGCAGTTGAATGCGTAAGACCAAAGAAGAAGCCGCCATCACCCGCCAGAATTTGCTGGATGCGGCGCTGAATGTGTTCAGCCGCGAGGGTTATGCGGCAACCACGCTCGATGATGTGGCGAAAGAAGCAGGCGTCACACGCGGCGCGATTTACTGGCACTTCGGGGGCAAGGCGGAATTGTATACGACGCTCATCACCGAATCCGAGGCCGCTTCGCAGATCAGGATGGACGAGCTTGTGGCGGAAGGTGGCGGCGTGATCGACATTATGCGCCGGATTGCAGTTCACCTTTTGCGCGAGATCGATCAAAATGAGCGTACCCGCGCCATTCATGAACTGGTGATGTTCAAGACCGGAATCGAGCCGGAACTGGAACAGGGCATGGAACGAAAGCGGCAGGGCATCGCCGCGCTTGTGAGCGAAATCGAGGGCTACATGCAAATAGGCATCGACAGCGGCGAAATCCGCCCGGACGTGAATGCTCGTGATGCGGCACTCGCTTTTCTCGGTATTCAGCAGGGCGTGATTATGATGTGGCTGCTGAATCCGTCGGTGGTTTCGCTCAAGCAGCGCGCCGATTCCTTAATGGATATTTTTTTCGAGGGCATTAGAGCCACTTAGCG
>JACMMD010000731.1 GCA_014379235.1 Anaerolineae bacterium | reverse complement strand
TGTTGATACCAATGCTGCGCGCCACCGTGAAAGCCGCCAGCGCGTTGAGGATGTTGAATTCGCCCGCTAGGTTGAGTGTGAAAAAGCCATCGCTGAGGCCCGAGTTCCACACGTCGAAGCGCGCCCCTTGCGGCGTGTACTGAACATATTGCGAGCGCACATTCGCCCATTCACCAAGCCCGTAGCCGAGAACGATGTCCGCCGGGAACTGAGCGAAGTATTCGGCGGATGGGTCATCGGCGTTAATCACGCTGATCTTTTCCTGCTTGTCCTTGCGAAACGAATTAGACAGCATGTCGAACAGAATGCCCTTCGCGGCGAGGTAGTTGTCCCACGAGCCGTGAAAATCGAGATGTTCATGCGTGACGTTGGTCAGCACAGCCACATCAATATCGACACCAATGAGCCGACCCTGCGCCAAGCCGTGACTGGTCATCTCCAACACGCAGTGCGTCAGCCCGTTCTCGACCATCAGCGCCAGCAGCGATTGAATCAGCGGCGCGCTGGGCGTGGTGACGTGCAGTCCAGTATCAATCCAATCGTCGCCAAGCACCGCCGCCACCGTGCTAATCATGCCTGCTTTGCCTTCAGTGGCTGCCTGCAAAATGCTGTGAATCAGCGTCGTGGTGGTCGTCTTGCCGTCCGTTCCGGTCACGCCGATGATCGTCATCTTGCGCGATGGAAAATCGTGATAGGCCGCTGACAGCCAGCCAAGCGCCAAACGCGCATCGCTCACCTCCACATAAGGTACAGGCAGATCGAAAATCTCGCGCTCACCAACGATAGCCGCCGCGCCGCGCCGGACAGCGTTCTCGATGAAATCGTGGCCATCAACCGAGAAGCCGCGCCGCGCCACGAATAATCCGCCCGGTTCGATGAACGCATCGGTTTCGCTCACGGCTGAGGTGATCGAAATGTCCGCGTCGCCCGTTACGGACACCAAGTCGGGCAGAATGGCAATAAGTTCAGAAAGCGTTTTTGTCACGTTTTTTCCCGCTCGTAATAATAGCTTGCGCCCTGTTGATGCGACTGGTGTGCATAAGGTATCCAGCCTTCCGCCTCTAAGTCCTTGCAGATGGACTGAACATTCACGGTACGACCATCTACCGTGCGCGACGTTTCACGATCAAAGAAATGAAGCTGCGTATAATTACCATCGCCAATCCAGTCTAAACGGCAGTATTCAACGCCTTCGCGCAGACCTTCCGGCGTTGCGATAGCGGCGATTTTCGCTTCGTTAGACTCCATACGACGACGATCCGCAATCGCTCTCTCACGCCCGACAAGCTGGCTTGCTAAACGTTCGTCGTCGCGCTCCAACGCCAAGTGCCCCGCACATTCAAAATCCGCGAGTGCGCCATCCCAATCTCTACGCCGATAATGCAGCAGTCCGCGACAGAAAATCGCCCGCCCAAAATCCGGCTGGGATTCGATGAGAACGTTGCAATCGCCAAGCGTGATTTCCACGTCAGGTTGCAGCAGCAGATTCACAATCGGGGCTGGATAGGTCTGCCCGACTTCCGCCAGATCGACCAGCGTGTAAAAATCGCTGCGTCCAAGTTCAAGTTCACCACTCGCGCCACGCGCACAGCCACGATACAGATAAACCTCAACACGGCGCATACCGAGATAATGTTGGTTGATGAGATGAATCGCTTGATCGTAACTGACGACGGCCTGCGCCAGATCGTTCAATATGCGATACGCCAATCCAAGCCCGATGAGAATGTCTACCGCAAGTTCGGGCGCAGCCTCAAGGTCGAACGCCGATAAAGCCTCATCGTAATGACCGATAGCAAACTTAGCACCAGCTTGGCGGGCGAAAACCCCTTTATCATTCGCTATTCTCGCGGGGTGTGTCGGCTCAAGCCCTTTGTTCAACGGACTTATCCTTAGCACGAACGTCGGCGTCATGTTCAGGAGCAGTGCTAGGGCGCGAACGACGATGCAGACGACGGTCTACCCATCCCAGCGCGAAATAGGCTGCGGTAGCAAACAGCACCGGCAAGATGAAC
>JACMMD010000730.1 GCA_014379235.1 Anaerolineae bacterium | reverse complement strand
GCGACTGCTGCCCATACAGGCGTTCCATGCGCCTTTATCGATGCCAAGATTATCGACACCGGAGCTTAAGCGCTGGCTGGTAAACGCTTGATTCGCATAGAGAGTTTGCCAGTTGAACAGCGCATCATGGAATGTCCAGAAAGCATCCTGATAACCCGCGCACAAGGCGGCCTTCGCCGCGCCTTCGCCGTTCGCAATACCACCTGTGCCGAACATCGGCGCATAGGTGAACAACACCTCGCCCGCGCGTACACGTTCAACGATATCTGGAACAACGGTACGATGGAATTCTTCGCAGTGTGAGCAGTCAAAACTAGCATACTCGACCACGCGCACCGGAGCGTCAGGATTGCCTAGCTGCGGAAAACCTTCGTCACTGATGGTCTGCGGAATGCCGTCATAAGTTGCCGCTGATTCTGCGGGAATGGGTGCTTCGGCGGGCTGGTTCGCCAGTACGATAAAGAGGATGGCGAGCACAGCGATCACCGCCACCACACCGAGGATCGTCAACTGACGCCGACGCTGGCGTTCTTTTTGTCGTTCTTCGCGGCGTTCTACGGTACGCGAACGTCTTTCGCCGCCGCCTTTTGCACTGGCGGCTTTCGATTTCGGGGGGTCGTTACGTCTGGCCACAAATAATCTCCTGATATTGAGTTCGCCGGGGAAGGGTCTATTATCCCAAACAGCGAAAAATCGGTGTTCTCATTGGAGAACGAGTCTACAATGCAGGGGGCAAATTGCAACAGCAAAAACTATTTACCCTGTTACACGTCCCCGCTGATCTGCTGTTGAAGTGCGCGCAAGTATTCGATAAAGTGCGAAAGATGGCGCGGAACGCTGTCGAAAATCACAGGCAGTTTGACCAATTTGGCCGGGCCGGCGCTTTCGGGCATGGTGGCCGCAGGCGGCGCATCCGGCATCCACAATGTTTGCGGATCAACGGGCAAAACAAGCTGTGCTACTGCATCCTCTGGCACAGCAGCGGGATAGATGCTGTTGACCACCAACCCCTGCTGAATCAACTCGGCGGTCAAAATCTGAATCTGGCGCGTATCTTCATCGGTCACAGGCCGATAGATCGCGCTGCACAGAAGGTTTTCAGCATTGAAGGCCAGCGTCAGCCCGCCAAATGCGTCGATATGCGAACCGTCGAACTTTTGAAACCCCGCTCCTTTCAACTCGATCTGCCGGGCGTTGACATAAGTCAGGAACGCATAGCCGGACGCATCGCGGTACGCGCCCAGCGGCAGCAAATCGGTGGGCGGATTGGGCAATCCTAACACGGGCAGCACCTGTTCTGTGAGAAAAGTTGCAGACTCCGCTGCCGAATTGATGCTCTCCGGCAGCCGCAAGTCCGGTAAATGCTGCCCGTGCGCCACCCAATCATCTGCCTCTTTCTTGCTGAAAATGCCGCGCTCGACAAATGCCTGCGTGATGAGATCAGTATGCTGACCGTTATTCAGCGCGAGATCGGCCATCAAGAACGCCCGCGCCATGTCGCCAAAGTCGAACTCACCAACCGGCCCCAACTCTACCGCGAACGTTAGTATCCGCCCCAGAATCCCGCGTGTGCGATGCAGCGCTAAACGAGGGGCCCTATCCTTCCGCAGCCGTTCGTACAGCAGCACCATCAGGTTATAGAACGCACCCGTAAACAGCCGCGAATAGTTATGGCTCTCACGTCCGAGTTCCATTTCGGGATTTTCCGGCATATAGCGCAGCACATCGAACGGCGCGTTTTGCAGCACGTTGAGCGCATTCCGCAGGTAGACTGTGTGCCCCTGAACGTGATTATTTCCGGCGCGCAGGCGGTTGGTCATTTCTTCCGCGACAGCCGCCACGAAATTATCCGTACGAAGATTGCCCTTCGTCCAATCCAGTAGCCGCGTGATGAGCGAATCATCATGCAGCGCCACCAACACCGCCGTGATGTCGCCAAAGCTCTCATGAAAAGCAGTCGGCCCCAAACCGAACGACTCGTTGTACAGATCACGCAGACCATCGAGAATGGCGTGGGCCGTTTCGTGGCTCACCACATCGGCGCTGTGGGCCGCGTTGACCACCTGACCCTCGATCTGAAAATAGTAAAAGCCGATCTTTTGATCGCGTTCGCTGTAAAAGGCATTGGCTTGTTCGCCGGAATGCGGGCTGACGACGATGCGCGTTTTGGTAAAAGCCCAAGGCAGCGCCCGCCGCGCATAACGTTCGTACATCCGCAGCGTGAACGTCGAATAGTAGAAGCAGTTGACTTGATCGAACTCCGGCGACCCCGGCCAGTAAAGATAGTTCCCATCGGCATCAGGTTGGGCAATCGGCGCAGTGGCATCTTCGACGGCCACGCGGCTGTTCACCAAACCGGGCCGAATATCGCTGGCAATCATCGTGCGGACTTCGGGTTCACTGACGAACGGGTCTTGCGGATACACCAATACACGCACCTCGTTGGTGATCTCTGGCGGCAGCGCTTCGGCTTGCAAGCTAAAACCGCCCATCGCCTTCTGCGCGATCACCGCCGTCAGGTTCGAGCGTCCATGTTCTTGCAAGCGTTGTAAACGCTGGAATGTCTGCACATCCTGTTCGGTGATAGGCGCATCTTCGGGCTTTGAAATCGGTTCATTTGTATCAGGCATACCATTTCTCCATACGCATCACACCATCCAACAAATTAACCCGAGTCATCAATGGTAACTCTAAAACGTAAATCACACTGACAATGGTTCAAAGTTTGGGTTACAATGCGTTTAATTCAACCCGAAACGGATGGTATTCTACCAGCGTATGACGCTTTAGGGCTTCGCTGCGGTGTGCCTCGATACGTATAAATGGACTGCGCCCGCAGCCCGACCCGCGCCGAGCCACTCGGTAGTGCCTATCCGCACGACACAAAGAGCAGCAAGGATAGAAGCGCATGGCTACAAAATTGGACAGCTTCAGCGCGCGCGGCACTTTCGACACAGGCAGCGGCGAAGCAATCATTTACCGACTGAACGCGCTGACCGAGCGCGGCATCGGCCACATCAACCAACTCCCATTCAGTATCAAGGTCTTATTGGAAAACGCGCTGCGTAACCTCGACGGTTATGAAGTAACGGAAGATGCAGTTCTCGCGTTGGCCAATTGGACGCCCATCCCACAAGCGGTGGAAATTCCGTTTAAGCCGGCCCGCGTTGTCTTGCAAGACTTTACTGGCGTTCCTGTCGTCGTCGATCTGGCCGCGCTTCGCAGCGCTGTTTCGCTCAAAGGCGGCGACTCGAAGTCCATTAATCCGGTTATTCCTGTCGATCTGGTCATCGACCACTCAGTACAGGTAGACAGCTTCGGCATCGCCAACTCGCTCAAGATCAATGCCGAATACGAGTTCCAGCGCAACCGCGAACGCTACGAATTTCTGCATTGGGGACAGCAGGCGTTCACCAATCTGCGCGTCGTCCCCCCCGCAACGGGCATCGTCCATCAGGTCAATCTCGAATATCTGGGCAAGGTCGTTCAGCTTTATCCGACAGGCAATGGCGACGAACGCGAAGCCCTGCCCGATACGCTCGTCGGTACGGACAGCCACACAACCATGATTAACGGTCTTGGTGTGCTTGGTTGGGGCGTGGGCGGTATCGAAGCCGAAGCCGCGATGCTGGCACAGCCCGTATATATGCTCATCCCCGAAGTGATCGGTTTCCGCTTCACGGGCAAAATGCCCGAAGGCACCACCGCGACTGACCTCGTGCTGGTCGTCACTCAAATGCTGCGTTCGAAAGGTGTCGTCGGCAAGTTTGTCGAATTCTATGGCCCCGGCCTCAGCCGCCTATCACTGGCTGACCGCGCTACCATCGCCAACATGGCCCCCGAATACGGCGCGACGATGGGCTTCTTCCCGGTTGACGATGAAACGCTGAACTACATGCTGCGGACTGGCCGTGACCGTTCGCACGTGGAGATGGTCAAACGCTACTGCCTTGAACAGGGTTTGTTCCGCACCGACGAATCCTCTGATCCGGTCTATACCGATTTGCTTGAACTCGACCTCAGCACCGTAGAGCCAAGCATGGCCGGCCCCAAGCGCCCGCAGGATCGCGTCACCCTGCGCGACATGAAAGCATCGTTCCAAACCGCCCTGCGCGCCCCTGTGGACAAGCGCGGCTTTGCACTCGATGAGACCGCTACCACTAATAAGGCCACCATCCACGACAACGGCAATACGGCTGTCGTTGGGCATGGTGTCGTCGTCATCGCAGCT
>JACMMD010000729.1 GCA_014379235.1 Anaerolineae bacterium | reverse complement strand
TGACCGAAACCAATCTCAGTACGATTTTCGAGTACGTTAATCAGGTCGAACCGACCATTCTGGTTATCGACTCTATCCAGACGACCTACGCCGATGACCTCGAATCATCGCCGGGAAGTGTGTCGCAGGTGCGCGAGTGCGCCAGCCGTTTGCAGCATCTCGCCAAGTCGCAGAACATCAGCGTTTTTCTGATCGGCCACGTCACCAAAGACGGCACGATTGCCGGGCCGCGTGTGCTGGAACACATTGTCGATACGGTGCTGTATCTGGAAGGCGACCCGTTCCAAGCGTTCCGGCTGCTGCGAAGCGTGAAGAATCGCTTCGGCGCGACCAGCGAAGTCGGCGTGTTCGAGATGGCCAGCCGGGGCATGATCGAAGTGCCGAACCCGTCTGAGGCGTTTCTAGCGGAGCGGGCGATCAGCGCTCCCGGTTCGGCGATTGCGATCACGATGGAAGGCACACGTCCGCTGCTGGTCGAAGTGCAAGCGCTCACCAGCCAAACGACGTTCAGCAACCCGCGCCGCACGGCGAACGGTGTCGATCTCAACCGTATGCTGCTCATCAGCGCGGTGTTATCCAAGCGCTTTGGCATTCCCTTGCACGAGCAAGATATTTTCGTCAATGTGATCGGCGGCTTGAAAGTGGCCGAACCCGCGTCCGATTTGGCAATGGCTGTGGCGATTGCATCGAGTTATGCTGATGTTGCCGTGCCCGCCGATTTGGCCGTCGTTGGCGAGATTGGTTTGAGCGGCGAACTGCGTACCGTTGGCCAATTATCAGCACGGCTGCATGAAGCGGCCAAGCTCGGCTTCAAACGGGTGCTGATGCCCAAGCTGCGTCGCAAGCTGGACGATGCGCCCAGCGGCATACAAATGGTCGAGGCGCGCAATGTTGGCGAAGCGCTTAAGATCGCCATCCAGCGCGAGCCAACCGCCCGCAA
Source organism: Anaerolineae bacterium (assembly GCA_014379235.1). GTDB lineage: Bacteria > Chloroflexota > Anaerolineae > Aggregatilineales > Phototrophicaceae > JACMMD01. The sequence goes on along the minus strand of JACMMD010000729.1, from coordinate 2,809 downwards.
GCGACCAATTGCCGAGAGCGACTAAGACTTTCGGCGGAGTGCCTTTCTCCGTCATCTAGCCCATCAAAAATTACGAAAACAGGTCTACAATGAATGCATCTCACGCTGCACGAAATAGCGTTATGATGCTGTAGCAGCATCTTTTCAATGAAAGAGGTACATATGTCTTCTAAGAACTTGCTCCGATTAGCTTTCGTTTGCTTGGTTGTTCTCGCAGCATTTCCCGCAGCCGCGCAAGATATGCCGCCGCTACCGGGTGAAGTTGTGATCGGTGATCTAGGCGCGCCGCGTGGCCTCGCTTTCGACGCTGATGGCAATCTCATTGTCGCCGACGCAGGTACGGGTGGCGAGATGGAAGTGGTTGCGCCGGGGCCCGAAGGTGAGACCACTTTCCATATCGGACTCAGTGGCCGCGTGATCTCGATTGCCGAAGATGGCGCGGCGACGGATTGGATCGCTGGCATCCCCAGCTATGCCAGCGAAATGGAAACCACTGGCATTTACCGTGCAATCCCACAGGGTGACTCGCTGTGGTTGGTTAGCTCTCAAGCTGGCCCCGGTGCCTATTGGGCGGATACGATTGTCGAGTTGGATGCCGAGACGCTGGTTACACGCCGCGTCATCAACCTGAACGCTTTCGAAGCCGACAATGACCCCGATGGCGCTGGCTATGACACCAATGTCGCAGACATCGCGTGGGGCACGGATGGCACACTCTATATCGTTGACGCTGGTATGAACTCGCTGTTAAGCTGGACGGAAGCGGACGGCTTGCAGTTAGTTCAGGTATGGATGGATAACCCCGTCCCAACCTCGGTTGAAGTCGCCGAAAATGGCGACCTGTACATCGGCTTCCTCGGCGCGGGTCTCGCTCCCGGTGCGGGCAAGATTGAGCACTGGTCGGAAGGCGAACTGGTCGAGACATTTGAAGGCTTGAACGCGGTCAGCGACATTCTGCTGTCTGGCGATACCCTGTACGCTGTACAGTTGGTGGTCTTCGGTGAACAGGGCCCCGGGCCCGGCAGCGTGGTCAGCGTTTCGGCTGATGGCGTGGAAATGGTTGCTGAAGGTCTACCGGCTCCGTTCGGCATTGCCGAAGGCCCCGATGGCTCGCTGTACGTCTCCTATGGCACGATTGCGATCATGCCGGGTATGACGGGCGGCGTTCTCAAGCTGACGATGTAGTTCGGTCTGTTAGCTTAACCAAATCAAATACCGTAGGGGCGTTCATATTGAACGCCCCTACTTTTTTGTCTATCGAGTTTCGAGGTGATGGTAGTCATTTGAGCGTTTCAAATTTTCAACGCCGCCGAACTTCGCCATCGTGACTCATTAACGTTTCGAGGCTCACCAGTTCGTCATCGTCAGCCGAGAGGCGGCGGCGTAAGACTTCCACTTCTTCATCACTGAGCGAATTCAGCACTCGCTCGACACGGGTGCGACGCTTGTTTTTCTCCGCTTCAGCTTCTAACGTGCCGCCCAGCCCCGCCATTGGCAAACGCCCCCAATTCCAGAAGAAGCCCGTTGTTAGAAACCCGGCAGCGCCACCCAAAATGACAATGAAGCCCGCCATATTGCCCATCATCCCTATCATCGGGATGCCAACCGTTATGACCAGCACGTAAGCCGTCCAGATGAATAACGTTGCCAATAGTCGTGACCGTGAATCCATAAAATTCTCCGCTTTGCATTTTGATTATTTATATTTTATACGCAATTAGGGAACGTGGGTTGCGGATGTGACTGGGGTAGGGGCAAGGCACGCCTTGCCCCTACAAATCGTTGTTATAAATCAGATACCTTAACCACCTGACCATTGTTCGCGGCGGAACGGTAGGCGGCTTCCAGCAGTTCGACTACGCGCACGGCGGGTTCGGCAGGCGAAATGTTTTCGCCGCGCCCCAAGATCACATCGACGAGGTTATCCGACGTGGCGAAGCGTGGATAGGTATCGCCTGCTGGCAGCGGCCCGAAACGCTCCTCACCCTGATCGGCGAAGCGTTTGACGATCAGCGTTCCCGTCAGGTTGTCGAGCATGACGTAGCCCTTTTCGCAGTAGACATTGATGTTCAGTTCGCCGCCGCCCGTCGTGCCGATATTGCCTGTGCTGCCGAATATGCCCACTGCTGGCTCAGTGCCAACCGGCTTGAAGCGCGCCGAAATCGCGTTGGTGATGTCGACCTTCAAGCCCCAGTTCTGCATGAACGACGACACCAGATCGGGCTGTAGATCGGTGATGAAGAACAGCGACCCAGCCGAGTGCGTCACTTGCAGATGTCCCTGCCCGCCGCCGGAGAGTTTCGGATCGGCGTAGGCCATGCCCGGCCCTGTGACCGGATAACCAGCAAACACTTCGGTGTAAGCCTGATCGTTGCCGCTCAAGAACTCTTTGGTCATTGACGTGAATACGGACGAGACGTATTGAATGACACCCAATTCGCCCGATTGGATGATGTCGCGGGCGCGGTGAGACGACTCGGTGTAGTTCCACGGATAGCCGACAATCAGCGTAAGCTCTTTCGCGTCAGCGAGTTTCGTCAGCTCGTGAGCTTCGCGGGCGTGCATCACCATCGGCTTTTCCATGAGGACGTGCTTGCCCACATCGAGCGCGGCCTTAGCCACTTCATAATGTGTCGTGTGGTTGGTGGAGACGATCACGCCGTCAAGCTGTTCGTTGGCCAGCATTTCGTTGTAGTCGGTGTACGACTTGATGCGCCCGACAGAATCCGCCGCTTTCTTCAGCGCTTCAGGGCGGCGGTCAGCCAGTGCGACGAGTTCGGCATTCGGGTGTTCGGCTAAGTGGGGGATA
>JACMMD010000728.1 GCA_014379235.1 Anaerolineae bacterium | reverse complement strand
GCTGAATGGCTGATATTCTTCAAATGCGCTGTACGGTGTGCGGCACGACGTATCATTTACACGAAACGCAGTATACCTGCCTGCGCTGTGGCGAGGCCGGTACACTCGATATTCTGTACGATTATGCCGCGCTGCGTTCGACGCTTGACCGCGAAACGTTCAACGTCAACCGCGAGGCATCGATGTGGCGTTATCGGGCGCTGCTGCCGCTCAAAGATGGCGATGAAGTACCACCGCTGCGCGTGGGTTGGACACCGCTCTTGAATTCTCCGCGACTTGCAGCCGACTTAGGTGTTAATACAGCATGGGTGAAAGATGACGGTTTGAACCCTACCGCCTCGCTGAAAGACCGCGCCAGCAGCATGGTGGTCGCCCGCGCTTTGCAGCAGGAAATCACCACCGTCAGCACGGCCAGCACAGGCAATGCGGCGGCGGCGCTGGCAGGGGTAGGCGCATCGGTGCAGTCGCGCAAGATGGAGATCATCATCTTCGTGCCCGCGACAGCCCCCGAAGCGAAAATCGCGCAATTACTGGTTTATGGCGCGAAGGTCGTCTTGGTTGAAGATAGTTACGATGTGGCCTTCGACTTGTGTTACGCGCTGTGCCAGAGCGAAGGCTGGTACTGCCGCAACACGGGCATCAACCCGTTCACCACAGAGGGCAAGAAAACCGTCGCTTATGAGATCGCTGAACAGTTGAACTGGCAAGTGCCGGATGTCGTCATTGTCAGTGTGGGCGATGGCAGCATCATCGGCGGTGTTCACAAGGGCTTCTGGGAACTGCATCAACTTGGCTGGATAGAGCGGATTCCGCGTCTGATCGGTGTACAAGCAGAGGGAAGTTCGGCGTTGGTCAGCGCATGGGAACAGGGCATAAGCGGCGCTGATATGCAGCCCGCTCCCGCGAACACTATCGCAGACAGCATTTCCGCCGGACTGCCACGAGATCGTGTGAAGGCGCTGCGAGCGGTACGCGAGACAAACGGTGCGTTTTTGGCGGTGAGCGATGAGCATATCGTGAGCAGCATTCCGCGCCTCGCCCAATTAACGGGGGTTTTCGCCGAACCAGCGGCCAGCGCAGTTTACGCCGGAGCGCAACGTGCGGTACAATTAAACCTAATTCAACCGGATGAACAGGTGGTGTTACTGGTGACAGGCAATGGGTTGAAAGATGTAAAACGGGCGCAGCAATCGGTATCGGGCGGGGTTCGCGTCTCGCCGGATTTGGATGCAGCGCGCAAGGCATTGCAGGCCTATCCAACGGTATGAGCAGTAGACCACGTTACTCGATTATCGCGCCCATCTACAACGAGGAAGGCAACATTCCCAAGCTCTATGAGCGCATTCGCACAGTGATGGATTCCACGGGCGAAGATTGGGAACTGATTACAGTCAACGACGGCAGTCGTGACCGTTCGTTAGCGCTGCTTGAAGAAATCGCCGCCACCGACGAGCGTCTGAAAATTGTCAACTTCGCCCGCAATTTCGGGCATCAGATCGCAGTCACGGCGGGTATTGATTACGCTACTGGCGAGGCCGTGGTTCTGATCGACGCTGACTTACAAGACCCGCCCGAAGTTATCTTAGAGATGATCGAACGTTGGAAGGCCGGCTATCAGGTCGTTTATGCTGTTCGAGAGGAACGGCGCGGCGAAAGCTGGTTCAAGGTTTTCTCGGCTAAACTGTTCTACCGTGTGCTTTATCGCATTACGGATGTAGACATTCCGCTTGACACGGGCGACTTCCGTTTGATGGATGAAAAAGTCGTCGCTGTATTGAAGGCGATGCGCGAACACAACCGGTTCATTCGCGGCATGACCAGTTGGGCGGGCTTCCGTCAAACGGGTGTTGGTTATGTGCGCGAGGAACGGGATTGGGGCGAGACGAAGTATCCGCTTCGCAAGATGTTACGCTTCGCACTGGACGCGGTAACGGGTTTCTCTTACTTCCCGCTCCAGATCATGATTTATGTGAGCCTGACGCTCGGCATCGTCGCGGCGCTGACGATGTTGGTTGTCGCATTTTTGCGCCTGACACAAGGCGAGAGCTTTTTCGGCGGGCAGGCTACGACAATTGTCGTCGTGCTGCTCATGAGTTCGTTTCAGCTATTTTTCCTGTTCATCATGGGGCAGTACGTGGCGCGCATTTACGATGATGTGCGCGGACGCCCGCTTTATGTGATCGCCAGCGATACCGGATTCGGCGGCCAACAGACTGCTAATGGAGCGCGAACGGCCCGCTTGCCACAGTCAGCACGTACACGAGAGTCCAATGAGCTTCCATTTGACCGACAGGGTGAGCCAGAAGCCCTCAAAGCAGCGACCACGCCTGATACCAAAGCGTGAGGGGTGCGAATATGGATCAGTCCGATAACAGCCGGGATGAACTGAGCCGCGTTCAGGAATATCGTAAACTCGTCTTGTTATACGAAGCCCTCGATGAAGAAATCGACAAGCTCATCATGGCGCACGGCGGCACCACCGAGAAGATGACCGATGAAGATCTTGCCCGCTATCGCCAACTGGCCCGCCAACGAGACGAACTGCTAAACGACATGCGCTCTATGGAACAAGAACTACTGCTTTCCGACGACAACGACGTTTGGAAGCGCGCTGAACCCCCCTCTAGCAAAGGAAATAATACGAGTGATTATCGGCCCAACATTTGAAGAAATGCTGCACCCGGAAAAGATCGAGGCTGAGACGCGCATGAGGGCAGTCCGGGCGCGCCAGTCCGATCCACTTGATCCGGTGAATTTGTATAACATCACATGGCGAGACGCGAATAACGCTGTCTACCATGTTGTACTGCCGCGTGAACTGACCGGCGTCGATGCGAATATCGTCGTCATCTATGGGCGCGAGTTTCCATCTGGCAGTCACAAGGTCGGCGCGGCCTATTCTGTGCTGCTGGAAAAGGTTCTGTTTGGCGAGGTCGATTCGGCACAGCATACACTGGTGTGGCCATCGACGGGTAACTATGGCATTGGCGGCGCATGGGTGGCCGGGCGTGTTGGCTGCCGCAGTATGGTGGTTCTGCCGGAAGGCATGAGCCGTGAACGCTTCGAGCGCATCCACGAATACGGTGCGGGCGTGGTCAAGACATTTGGCTCGGAGAGCAACGTTAAAGAGATTTACGACGAGACCAAACGCCTACGCGCCAGCGACGCGAACATCCGCATTCTGAACCAGTTCGAGCAGATGGGCAACTATCGCTTTCACTACCATGTCACCGGAAACACGGTGGTCGAATTGGCGGCGGAATTGGCCGAGCGCGGCATTGGCAACGGACGCATTGCAGCCTTTGTCTCCTCGATGGGCAGCGCGGGCACAATCGCGGCGGGAG
>JACMMD010000727.1 GCA_014379235.1 Anaerolineae bacterium | reverse complement strand
TTTTACAACGGTGCTGAAATTGAGACATTGGGCAATGGTATTGTCGACACCATCCGTCAGTTTCATGTTGACCATGCCTTCCTCACCGTCGGGGCAGTCAATGCCACTCAAGGCTTTATGGATTACCGCGTAGAAGTAGCCGAAATCAATCGGACAATGCTCAAGCAAGCTCGTCGTGCGACCGTACTTATTGACAGCAGCAAGTTCGATCAAATGGCGTTGGTCACAGCCTCTAGTCTCGAGGCAATTGAGCGGATTGTAACCGACAGTCCGCCTTCTGATTATCTGACCTCTGCCCTCAATGAAGCCGGAACGCAAATTCATATTGCCAACGGTCTACCTAAATAACTTCAGAATTTCGCGTGTAATTGTTAGAATCGGGCATATTTTCAATAGAATTATGCCTGTTCGGGCAAATCTTTATCTTGACTTAAACCTGAATTAACACTTGCTGGCTATAAATCGGCACTGTGCATCTCCGCACTCGCCGATTAGATTACAGGAGTGTAGACGCGATGAGAATTCGCAATATAAGATTATTCATATCACTACTTGTTTTGATGTTTGGGTTGGTTCCGTCGGTTGCACAAGACCAGATGGAATACAGCGAAGCGCCGATGCTGACTGAAATGGTCGACGCAGGGTTGCTACCATCGGTCAATGAGCGTCTTCCGGAAAATCCATTTATCGTTGAACCAGCACAAATCGGTCAGTATGGCGGCACCTGGCGTCGGTTGATGACCGGTGTTGGCGATGATGGTAATTTAGTTCGCACAGCAAGCTACGAGCCGTTGGTACGTTGGGATACGGAGTACAACCAAGTCGTGCCGAATGTGGCGGAAAGCTGGGAAGTCAGCGAAGATGGACGTGAATTCACCTTCCACCTGCGACCCGGTATGAAGTGGTCAGATGGTGTTCCGTTTACAGCGGATGATATCCGATTTTGGTACGAGGATGTCGCCAACAATGCGGAATTAAACCCCAGCGGAATTGATTTCCTGATTGTGGCTGGCGAGACGGCTGCATTTGAAATGATCGACGACTATACGGTAAAGTTCGCGTTTGCTGCACCAGCGGGTCTGTTCTTGCCGCAGCTTGCCGCGCCTTGGGGAACACAGGTCGCATATTTCGCTCGCCACCATTTTGAGCAATTCCACCCCAACTACAACGAAAATGTACAGGCCGAAGCCTCATCGGCAGGGTTTGAGAATTGGATGACATACTTTGTCAATCGTGGCGGCGATATTTATAACGCATCGCGTTGGACACCGGATGTCCCGACGCTCGACGCTTGGGCCGCCGAAAATTCGTTCCAGAGCGATACCACCCAGCTTGTACTTGTCCGTAACCCTTATTACTGGAAGGTCGATCCGCAGGGCCAGCAGTATCCCTATATCGACCGCATCACCTTCGATGTCGTACCAGAAGTGGAAAATATGGTGCTACGCACCGCCAACGGTGAGGTGGATATGCAAGAGCGTCATATCAACGCTCTAGATAATCGCGCGTTCTTTGTCGACAACCAGGCCAACGGCGACTACCACTTCTACGACTTGACCTCCACTGACAGCAATAGTTCGGTACTACAACTGAACCTGACATCGAAAAATCCGACGCTGCGTGAAATCTTTCAAAATCGTGATTTCCGCGTCGCACTTTCACATGCGATCAACCGCCAAGAAATGATCGACACACTCTATTTCGGGACAACCATTGCCCATCAGCCTGCCCCGCTGCCCGGCACGGCACTTTATAACGATCAACTGGCAACCCAATACACCCAATATGACACCGACACGGCGAACCAGATGCTCGATGAAGCAGGTTTTGCCGAACGGGATAGCGAGGGATTCCGCCTCGGCGTAGATGGCGATCGTATCAGTTTCGTGATGGTCTACAGCGATTTCCCCACCAATTCTGCCGAGGTGATGGAATTTGTTCAGCGTTATTGGCGCGAGGTCGGTATCGATATGCAGCCACGCCAGATGCCGCGCGAGGCCTTCGACGAGATGGTGACGACTAACGGGCATGATGCTGCACTATGGGGTGGAGAGGGTGGTATCCGCCCGATCGGGCGTCCGCACAATTTTATGCCTGTGGACAATAATGCTTGGTTCGCTGCCGCTTGGGGCATCTGGTCAGAATCATCCGAAGACCCTAACGCCGAAGAGCCAAGCAATCCTAACGCGCTGCGTCAGATCGAGTTGTTCGAGCAAATTAAGCAAACTGCTGACCAAGATGAACAGAATCGGTTGATGGCTGAAATTTTGGCTATTGCAGCAGAAGAATTCTGGGCGATTGGCATTAGCACACCGCAACCCTCTTATGGCATTGTGAGGAACGACTTCTTTAACGTGCCAGAAACCATGCCGCTCGCATGGGAATGGCCGACACCAGCTCCAGCGAACTCGTTCACCTTCTATTTCGGCTCATAGCGTAGAATAACTATCGTTCTCGAGGGCGCAGCCAAATCGCGTCCTCGACTGGGCTGTTGACCTCAAATAACAGAACTTAAAGCGGGAGAAACCCAGACATGAGCCAGTTTGTATTGCGCCGGATATTCGCATCACTGGTGACGTTGTTTGTGCTATCCGTTGTCACGTTTATTATTATTGACTTGCCGCCCGGCGACTACATCACTACCTATGTTTCCGAGCTGCGGGCGCGCGGTGATCCAATCGACCGGCAGACGATCAATGCCCTACGTGAACGTTATGGCTTCGACCAACCAATCTTGGGACGCTATGCCCATTGGGCGCTCAACCTGCTGCGGGGTGACTTTGGTCGTTCATTTCTATATAACCAACCTGTCACTGAACTGATCGGCGAACGTGTGCTATTAACGGTAGTCGTTACCGGGGTGACTCTGCTGGTATCATGGGCGATCGCCTTTCCGATTGGCATCTATTCCGCCTTGCGCCCGTACACTTTTGGTGACTACATATTTACCTTTATTGGCTTCATCGGCTTGGCTGTGCCTGGTTTTCTGCTCACTTTGATTGTGATGTATATCGGCTTTCGTTATTTTGGGGTCACCATCGGTGGATTATTCTCACCGGAATATGTTAACGCGCCGTGGAGCGCAGGCCGTGTGCTGGATTTGCTGCAAAATATGGTCGTCCCTGTGTTTATACTTGGATTGAGCGGCACCGCTGAGTTGATCCGCATTCTACGGGCCAACCTACTCGACGAATTAAAAAAGCCTTATGTAACTACCGCACGCGCCAAAGGGCTGCGGGAACGTGACTTGATTCTTCGTCATCCGGTTCGTGTTGCGCTCAATCCGTTTATCAGCACGGCGGGCTGGCTCTTGCCTGAATTGGTATCTGGCTCGGTAATCGTCGCATCGATTCTCGGTTTGCCAATGATCGGTCCGCTCTTGTTAGATGCACTTCGCGCTCAAGACATGTATCTGGCAGGGGCGCTGATTTTGCTTTTGGGGGTACTGACTATTATCGGAACCATGATCTCCGACCTTCTGCTCGTGTGGATTGACCCGCGAGTGCGCCAAGACTGATGATACACGGAACGAAATTACCTGGCTCGACGGCTGCGCCTCCATTATCGCAGAGACGGCTGATTTGGTTACGGTTTAAGCGGCATCGCGTGGCGCTGCTGTCTGCCGCTTTCATAATTCCACTATATGTTGCGACGCTGTTTGTCGAATTTCTTGCGCCATTTTCGCCAGATGTGACGAACAGCATCTATGTATATGCGCCCCCGCAAACCCTGCACCTATTCCAAACAACAGCCGGCGGTGTTGTCCGGTTTGCGCCCTATGTCAACGGTTATCGATCCGAAGTGGATACCGAAGCTATGCGCCGCATATTCATTGTGGACGAGTCCGTTCGGGTTCCAATCAGACTTTTTGTGCGCGGTCAACCATATCGATTGTTCGGACTGTTTGAAGCCGATATACACCTGTTCGGTTCGCTCGACCCCAGCCAGTCGATATTTCTATTGGGTGCAGATCGTCTAGGCCGCGATGTCTTAAGTCGGGTCATCTATGCTGGGCGCACTTCGCTGTCAGTCGGGTTGATCGGCGTGCTATTCAGCCTAGTAATTGGCGTGGTACTGGGCGGAATCTCCGGCTACTATGGGGGCTGGGTTGACAACCTTATACAAAGAATCATAGAGTTCACCCGTTCACTGCCAACGATTCCCTTATGGCTTGGCCTCGCGGCAGCACTTCCGCTGTCGTGGTCGCCCATTCAGGTCTATTTCGTCATCAGCGTGATTTTGTCCCTTGTGGGTTGGACAACGCTGGCGCGAGTGGTAAGGGGGCGTTTCCTAGCAATCAGACGCGAAGATTACATTACGGCGGCGTACGCGATGGGCTGTCGTCCCTGGCGGATCATTTTCTTTCACATGTTGCCGAGTATGTACAGCCACATCATCGCGGCAGTTACTCTAGCGATACCCAACATGATCCTAGCCGAGACCGCGCTCAGCTTCCTCGGTCTCGGTCTGCGCCCGCCAGTCATCAGTTGGGGCGTATTGCTGCAAGACGCGCAAAGTGTGCGAGTTATAGCCTCTGCGCCCTGGATGCTCGCGCCTGCATTCGTCATCGTGATTTCTATTCTGGCGCTCAATTTCATCGGCGACGGCCTGCGCGATGCCGCTGATCCGTACCGTTAGTCCGAGTCCAAAAGTCGTTTGAGAGTCGCCGGATCGTCTGACAGGATTGCATCCACGCCTAAATCAACCATTCGCTGCATATCAATTACGTCGTTGACCGTCCATGCCCATAACGCCAGCCCGTGCAGTCGCGCTTCGTGGACAATGGACGGCGTTAGTGTCTCGTAGGTGTGGCCCATGAAATTCGCGCCGCAGTCCAAGCACTGCTGGCATAACTCCCAGGGTGTAATCGAACTGTTCTGAGGCGTTGGGTCAAGGTTGACCGTGAGCAACGGTTCCCATTCCCTTACTGCGCGTAGGCAAGCTGGGTCGAAAGATGCAATCGATGCCCCGCGCACAAAATTGCGCTTCTGCAAATAGGCCACGACTGCACGTGCCGTCGCCAG
>JACMMD010000726.1 GCA_014379235.1 Anaerolineae bacterium | reverse complement strand
GACCGCATCGCGGATTGGCCGCAAGCGAATGATCTACTTGGTTTGTACGATTAACGGGATACAAAGCACTATGCCCACTAGCTATGATCTCAACATTGAGGGACACAAATTAGTCGCATTGGGCTTCAACGAGAACAAAGGCGGTACGCCTGTGGTGTTCATTCACGGGCTGTTCTCGTCGGTGAACTTCTGGACGAACTGGCAAACGCCCTACGTCAACGAGCATTTATGCTGGTACTCGCTGAGTTTGCCCGGCCATTATCCGGCCCTCTATCCGACTGGTTTCCGCCGCGAAAATTTAACGGTTGAGATGCTAACCCGCGTTATTTCCAGCGCCATTCAACAGCTTGTCGCTGAACAACCCGTGATCCTCGTCGGTTATTCGATAGGAGCAACTATCGCGCTGAACATCGCAGCCACACTGCCCCAGATGACAACAGCCTCAGCCTCTATTTCAGGCTTTGCGTTCGGCGAATGGGTGACGGTGGCACATTTAGCTGAATGGCTGGTCGAAGAAGGCGGCGGAAGAACAACGCTCATCCAAACCGAGATGGAACGCATCCTCGAATTTCTCGTGGGTATTCACGAACTACCGCGCAACATTTGGCCGGACATCGCTGATCTCAATTTCGCGGCCATGATGCACTATCTCGACCTGATCGCAGACATTGACATCCGTGCCAATTTGCCGCAGATCAACGCGCCCACACTGATTATCGCCGGCGAGCGTGACGTAATTGTTCTTCCCGACCACGCCGCGTTTATCGCCGCCCAAATCCCGCACAGCAAATTGATGATGCTGCCCAACGCATCACATTTGCCGATGGGCGAAAATCCGCCAGCCTATCACGCGGCAGTCAGCGAATGGCTGCAATCGCTGGACAATCCCACCGACGTTTAAGCACGCTCTCATCTAACAGCATAAACATTATGCTATAATAATACCGTGTTGTATAATAATGATACGATATGCATTTGGAGATGACCCCGTGCAGGCAAGCATTACCGAAACCAAACACCAACTGAGCGAATTGAAAAACCCACGCGCCATTCTCGCGCTGCTTAAAACCACGCTTGACGAATGGAGTGCCGACAAAGCGCCGCGTCTTGCCGCCGCGCTGTCCTATTACACGGTGTTCTCACTCGCGCCGCTGCTGCTAGTTGTCATTGCCATTGCGGGCCTAGTCTTCGGGCCGGACGCGGCGCGAGGCCGTATCGACGATCAGCTTCGTGGGCTGATCGGCCAAGAGGGCGCGGCATTCATCCAAGAAATGCTGCAAAATGCCAACAAACCTGCGACGGGTATCTTTGCTACTATCGTCGGCATTGTGACGCTCCTGCTCGGAGCAATGGGCGTGTTCGCCCAGTTGAAAGACGCGCTCAATACCGCGTGGGATGTTCAACCGAAACCCGGCGGCGGTATTAAGCACTTCATCATGAACAACGTCTTATCCTTCGGGATGCTGATCGGCGTTGGCTTTTTGCTGCTCGTATCGCTCGTCCTCAGTGCGGGCTTATCGGCGTTAGACCAATTCACAACCGGGCTGTTTCCCGGCTTTGAGTTCATCATGCAGGTGATCAACCTAATAGTCTCGTTTGCGATCATCACAGCTTTGTTTGCGCTAATCTACAAGTTCCTGCCGGATGCCAAAATCGCATGGAAAGATGTGTGGATTGGTGCGGCGGTTACGTCGCTGCTGTTCACGATTGGTAAGTTTGCCATCGGCCTGTATCTCGGCAACAGCGGCACGGCAACGACCTATGGCGCGGCGGCTTCGCTGGTGGTGTTGTTCCTGTGGATTTACTACTCAGCACAGATTTTACTGTTCGGCGCAGAGTTCACGCAGGTTTACGCCCGCACCTATGGCTCACAAATTCAGCCGAACAAGAACGCCATTTCGCTCACGGAAGCCGAGAAAGTCGCGCAGGGCATGACGATGGCTAATCCACCAACGCCGCCACCCCCGCCAGAAATCCCATCTAAGATACCCGTCGTGACCGATATTGTGGTGCGGCCCAAGCCCGCCGTGCCGCTCACCAAAGCGATTGTCCCGGCTGTCGATTATTCCGAGATCGAAGCGCCATCAACGCGCAGCATAGTCTTCGCTGGTATTGGTGTACTGGTAGGCGGTTTCGCACTCAATCTGTTAAAATCAGTGCTAGGTTCGTCGCGTAGATAAGCACGGCAGAGAAAACGCGCACTTAGGCGCGGGCGACGTCCCCCATACACAAGGGGTTTGATACGTGGCAAAGCGCTTAATTCATCTCGTCCGGCATGGGCAGCATGACCGCTCGGTAAGCGACACCAACGGGCCGGGGGGCGGATTGACCAAACTGGGCCAGGAACAGGCTAAGCTGGTCGCGCAGGTACTCGCGCCACTGCCCGATGCAACTATCCATTGCAGCACACTCGCTCGAACCGTCGAAACTGCCTCAATCATCGGCAATTCGGTAGCCAGTGTTGGCTTTCACCGCTCGTTCGAATTGAGTGAAGTCATCCCGGTTATTCCCGCTGCCGACGCCGCTCTGTTCAAGAAGCAGTTCCCCGACTATACGCCTGAGCGTATTGCGGACGATCAGCAGCAAGCCGAAAGCGCTTTCGAGCGCCACTTCTTGCAGCAGTACGAAGGTGAACGTCACCGTATTCTCGTACTGCACGGCAACATCTTACGTTATTTCATCTGCCGCGCTCTGGATGTGCCGCCGGATGCGTGGACGAACATGGAAATCTACAACTGCGGCATTTCCCGCGTGATGATCGAGGAAAGCGGGCGAATGCGCCTGATCTCCCACAACGACATCGGTCACTTACCGCCGAGCCTGCGAACACCCATTTAGGAGCCATTAGCTTTTAGTCTTTAGCTAAGAGCTAACGGCTAAAAGCTAACAGCTATTTCGGCGGAGTATAGTAGTGCTTCCCCTGCAATTCTTCGGGCAGTAATTCGCCCTCGTCATAACGCTCGTACCCTTGACCATAGCCGAGATTTTTCATCAGCTTCGTCGGCGCATTGCGTAACTTGAGCGGAATCGGCAGGTTGCCATGAGCCTTCACGTCGTCCAATGCAGCGAAGTACGCTTCGTAGGCGTGCTTGCTCTTGGGCGCGGATGCCATGTACGCCGTTCCATGTGCGAGGTTGATCTGTGCTTCCGGGTAGCCGATGATCTCCACAGCGCGAAACACCGCGTTCGCCACCGTGAGCGCGTGTGGGTCTGCCATGCCGACATCTTCACTGGCGAAAATCACGATGCGGCGAGCGATAAACTTGGGGTCTTCGCCGCTGTCTACCATCCGCGCCAGATAGTACAGCGCGGCATCGACATTGCTGGCGCGCATACTCTTGATGAACGCGCTGACGGTATTGTAGTGTTCTTCGCCGCCTTTATCGTAGCGCAGATGCTTGGATTGCAGCGTATTTTTCAGGTCATCGAGCGTGAGCGCTGGTGCTGACTTTTTCCCTTTGGCGGGTTGTGCATATAGGCGCGCTG
>JACMMD010000725.1 GCA_014379235.1 Anaerolineae bacterium | reverse complement strand
GGCAAAACAACGCTGCTGAATTTGATCTCCGGCGATTTGCGTGTCTCATCCGGTACGATCACGTATCGTGGGCAGGATGTCACGAATACGCCCGCCGATCAACGCTGCCATATGGGCATTGCGCGCACGTTCCAGATACCGCGCCCGTTCGTGCAGATGACCGTATTCGAGAACGTGTTACTCGGCGCGATGTTCGGGGGTGAAGGACGCAAACAGCGCGAACGCGACAACCATGACATGTGCCGCGCTGTTTTGCAACTCACGGGATTGGATAAGCAGGCCAACCAGTTGGCGGGCAATCTGCGCCTGCTTGACCGCAAACAGCTTGAGCTGGCCCGCGCACTCGCCACACAGCCGACGCTGCTGCTGCTGGACGAAATCGCGGGCGGGCTGACCGATCATGAAGTGCTGCGGCTGCTAGACGTAATTCAATCTATTCGTGGGCAGGGCGTGACGATCATCTGGATTGAGCATATCGTTCATGCGCTAGTGTCGTCGGTAGATCGCATCATGGCCATGAACTTCGGCACGAAGATCGCGGAAGGCAAGCCGAACGAGATCATCAACAGCCCCGAATTTCAACAGATTTACTTCGGCGTGGAGAGCGTCCAACTGAACGTCGCGGAGCATTCTGAATGAGACAAGGCGCGGCGCTGCTGGTCGAAAACGTCGAGGTGTTCTACGGCGAGTTTCAAGCGCTGTTCGGCGTCAGCATCGAGGTCGATTGGGGGCAAACGGTGGCCATCATTGGCGCGAACGGCGCGGGCAAAACCACGCTCATGCGCGCCATCTGCGGGATGCTCTCACCCAAGCGCGGGCGTATCGTCTATAACGGTCAGGACATCGCCGGACAGTCATCCTACGCGCTCAACCGACAGGGCATCGTCATGGTTCCCGAAGGACGCAAAATCTTTCCGAGCCTGACCGTCGAGGAGAACCTCAAGGTCGGCGCGTACAGTGGTCGCAAAGGCGAATGGAACTTGAGCCGCGTCTACGACCTGTTCCCCGTATTGAAAGAGCGCGCCCGTAACGGCGGTACACAGTTATCCGGCGGGCAGCAGCAGATGTTGGCCATTGGTCGCGCCCTGATGAGCAACCCCGATTTGATACTCATGGACGAAATCTCGCTGGGTCTCGCGCCGATTGTCGTCAAGCAGCTTTACGAAGTGGTGGGGCAAATCACCGCAGCGGGCACAACGGTTATACTGGTCGAACAGGATGTCAGTCAGGGGATGAAAGTGGCCAGTCGCGTTTACTGCTTGCTAGAAGGCGAAGTCAGCCTGTCCGGCCCGCCAAGCGAGATCGACCTGCAAGCCGTCGCCCGCGCTTACTTCGGAGTGTGACCGTTGCCGATCATCAACACGATCATTCAGGGCGTTTTACTTGGCGGATTGTACGTGCTGTACGGCACAGGCTTATCGCTGACGTTCGGCGTGATGCGGCTGGTGAACCTCGCGCATGGCGATCTGATTACGCTGGCGGCCTATGTCGCGCTGATGGCCACGTTGATCTTAGGCTTTAGTCCCCTGCTGAGTCTGGTGATCGTTGTGCCAGTGATGTTCGCGTTAGGCTGGCTGTTGCAGCGCGGGCTGCTCAATCGGGCGCTTGGCAAGGGCTTGATGCCGCCGCTCCTGATAACGTTCGGCTTGTCGGTCATCATTCAGAATGTGCTGCAATTGCAGTTCTCGGCGGATTCGCAGGGCTTGGATGCGGGCGCGTTAGAGACGGCCAGTATTCGCATCGGTGATGCCGTGTCGATTGGTGTCGCGCCGCTGCTGACGTTCGTCACCGCCGTACTGATTTTGCTGGCACTGCAAGTGTTCTTCGAGCGCACCAGTTTGGGGCGGGCGTTCCGCGCTACATCCGACGACCCCGCCACCGCCGAACTGATGGGCATCAACAGCCGCCAGATTTACGCGCTGGCGATGGGCATTTCGCTGGCGATTGTGGCCGTCGCGGGTGTATTTCTGGGCATACGCACTAACTTCGCGCCGACGGATGGCCCGGCGCGGCTGATCTTCGCGTTCGAGACGGTGATTATCGGCGGGCTTGGCAGCCTGCGCGGGACGCTGTTCGCCGGAATCATCCTCGGCGTAGCGCAGACCGTCGGCGCGCAGT
>JACMMD010000724.1 GCA_014379235.1 Anaerolineae bacterium | reverse complement strand
TCGTTGTTCAGCGCAAAGTTGACCGTATCGAAGTTGGAGAAGTTGGCGAAGCGCACACGGGCCGGCTCGGCGGCGTTTGGCGCTTCGGCTGGCAGCGGAATGAGCGGACGGTCAATCACATGGATGACGCCGTTGCTGGCGGGGATATCCGTGCCGATGAAGCGCACGGTGTTATTCAGCAGAATGTTGTCGCCGTCATGTGTCACGCTGATGTCTTGCCCTAACAGTGTCGTTAATGTATCAACGCTGGCGAGGTCGGCGGCGGTATAGGTGCCGGGAACGATGTGATAACGCGCAAACGCACCGAACGATGCGGGCGTGTTGAGCGCTGTTAGCAGTTCGTATTGCAGCGGCGCGATATTTTCATTGGCGACAGCGAAGATGGTGAAGGGGCCTTCGCCGCGAATCACCTCGAACATGCCTTCGACCTCGATGCCGTACAGCAGCGCGTTGTAGCAGCACAGCACATCGCGCAGCGTATCCAGCGCTGATACGGGAAGAGGGGTTGCTGAGGGCTGCGGCGGGGGTGGTGTCTGCGCGAAGCTGGTGAAGGTCGAAATCAGCAGCAGCGATGTAAGCAAAATTAAAGTGATACGTCGCATACGTGTTATCTCCTCTGAGAGTCATTGGTAGGGGCACGATGCATCGTGCCCCTACAGCATCGCTCTAGGATACTGTAATCGAAAATCGTGTGTTGGGCGAGGGTGCTACGCTTGCTCTACGGTTGGACATCGCTAGCGGTTCTGGTGCGGTTTGCGTACACCGTCACGATGGCGGCCAAAAGCAGCAAGACGCCGACAATCGCATAAGCATTGAACAGTCCGGCGTTATCTGCCACATAACCGACGAGAAGCGGTGTCACCAACAGCGCAGAACCCGACGACATCGACACGCGGGCGCTGGCCACATTCGAGTTCCATGGCACAACCGATACCGCCGCTGACAGCGTGAGCGGAAATAGGTTGGCCACGCCCAAACCGACTAAGAACAGCCCGATGATGTTCAATATGCCGTTGTCGGTCAGCCAGAACAGTGGAAACCCGACGAGCGTGATGCCTATGGCGGATATCAACAGGCGCGGCGTTGACATACGCCGCGATAAATAGCTGCCCGCTGCTCGTCCGACCAGCATGGCGGCGAAAAAGGCGGTCATCAGTGTCGCGGCTTCGGACTTGGTGAAGCCGATCTCAATGTTGAGGAAGTCCGCGCCGTTGGAGATCACGCCCCACTCGACAGAGACGCACAAGAATACCACCAGACAATACGCCCAGTAGACCAACGGAAAACGCTGCTGAGAGGGTTCGGCGGCAGTTGTGCTGACTGGTTGAGCGCTTTCGGGTAGAGGATCGCGCCACAGCCATACGGCGGACAGCGCCCATAACAGCGCGGCGACGTACAGCGCGATACGCCAACTGAGTCCCGCGCCTTCCAAACCGCCGACCAGCAGCGGCGCTAAACCCGCACAGCCGACGGCGAGCGTGTTCGATTCGGTGATAGCGATGCCGCGCCTGTTACCGTGCAGATCAGCCAGCGCGGCCTGAATCATCACCAGCAGCAGCGAGCCGATATAGCCCATGACCAGCGTCGCGCCGATGGTGAATACCGGATGTCGTCCTAAAGTCAGCAGCACCGCGCCGAGC
>JACMMD010000723.1 GCA_014379235.1 Anaerolineae bacterium | reverse complement strand
TGGTCGGCGTGGATGCACGTCCCGGCGAAGGCATGGTCACGCGCACCGACAGCATTATGCTAATTGGTGTCAACCCGCAGCGGATGCAAGTCAGTCTACTCTCAATCCCGCGAGATTTGTTCATCGACGTGCCTGTTTACGGCATGGAACGCATCAACACCGTCAACGCGCTTGGCGAACAAGAGCAGGCTGACTACGGTGTCACGCTGTTGAGCCAAGCCATCGGCCAGAATTTCGGCGTGGGCATTGATCGTTATGCGCGTTTGGATTTTAATGGCTTTGTGGCGGTGATCGACGCGGTAGGCGGTGTCGATATTGAAGTGCCGGGTGTTATCGAGGATTATGCCTACCCGACGGCAAATTTTGACACAATTGCGGTTCGTTTTGAGGCGGGCTGGCAGCACATGGATGGCGAGCGCGCCCTGATCTATGCGCGTACACGTCACGGCGACGACGATTATCAGCGCGCCGCACGGCAGCAGCAGGTGATTTCGGCGCTGGCCAGTAAGCTGATTATTCCGGTGTATTGGCCGGGAGCCGCGGCGGCGATTGGCCGTTCAGTAGAGACGAATCTATCACCGATTGACATGCTGCTAATCGCACCGCCTGTGCTTTTCAGCGGCGGGAATTTCGAGCAATTGGTGATTGATCGCAGCACAATCATTACCACTGGCGACGGTGTGGCTGTGCCGAATTATGAGCTAGTCAACCCTTGGCTGGCGGAGCGCTTTGATTAGCGACGATTATTCTGTAGGGGCGACGCATGTGTCGCCCCTACGACTTGACTACTTAACGCGGGGGCTTCTCTCGCAGCAGACGGGTGTACGAACCCTGCCACAGCGACTCTTTGCGGGTCAGCTTGGTGATCTTGATGTCCGCGACACGCGGCAGCAGCTTGGCCATCATGATTGGCATCCGCGACCAATCTTCTTGATAGACGATCACCTGAAGCGAGTCAGCCATATCACCGGCCCATGACCAGCGCTGACGAAACTCCTCTGCTTTTACCCAGTAATCGCGCTTTTCCCACGCAACCGCTGACTCTTGAATGCTCTCGTCGATGTCACGGAAGCAAAAGACCAGCATGGATACCATGTCTTTAACTTCGTCATCGATTTCGGTTTTTTGGCTTAAGCGTCGCAGGATTTCGGCGGCGCTCCGCATGTTTTGACTGCGCCGTTTACCTGCGCCGTCCGTATTGATAATACGACCCATCCGAACTACGACTCCTCAAACTGAATTATCAGCAAAAAACCCCGTAATTGGTTGGGGTTGAGTGAAATCACGTTTACACGCAATAAGCGTCCGCTTTTCATGGGGCAATATGATGCTAGTAAGTCGGCAATTTGTCTAGGCCGTGATCGGGCGAATACCTTTGTAAACACGCGGGCCGCTGAACGTTTTGAGAATGACCATTGCCGAGCGTCCAGTGTATTCCGCCAGTTCGGTTGGCGAAAGCGGCATGTTGTTGTTGGCCAGAAACACGCGGAATATGCTGTCTACGAGCGCCGTTCGCGGCGTAATAAAGGTGGGGTCTTGCGCCGCCAGTTGGATAGCAAGACCGAGATCATCAAGCTGTGTCACTTCGCCTGTTTCCGGGTTGATAAAATCGACCACGCGGCTTTCGGTGTTCTGGCTCAAGCGATCACGCTGTTCCGGCAGCAGGTGACTCAGCAGGTAAACCCGCAGATCGTCGGAACTACGCTCCCACCATACATAGTCGATGTGGAATTTGGTGTTGAGCGTCGGTTTAATGAGTCCGCTTGGTTTTCCGGTGATTGTAGTCATAGCTTATTCGCTCTCAGCGTTTAGCTGGCGGCGTCCTTGAGTTTCCAGTAATGGCCGCCGACGTTCTGGAAATCGGGATTAGCGACCAACGTAGCAAAAACCGCTCCCGGCGGACAGCGCCGCAGAACATTGACGGCGTTATAAAGTGTCTTGGCGTGAACTGTACCCTGCGGCGACAGCTTACCCAGTTCAGGAATAAGGGCGCGCAGGATGGATACCAGCGTTTTTGGCTGTCCGGTCTGCGCGCTTTCATGAAGCGCATCTACCGCTGGAATGTCATCGACACCGAGGATCATCAAATCGTCGTAAGCAGCACCAATCTGGCGGCGGTGATTTTCAAACGAAAGCTGCCCATTGTGCGGGACAACCAGCTTGATGTATTCGGTGCGCGGGCGATACGCCTCAAAATCAACGATGATCTTGCCGGGATCGTCGCTCTTTTCAAGCAGGACATATGCGCCAACAGGTAGGCGATGCTTGCGATAGAACTGGTCTAGCCCGTACACGTATTTCTCTTTACGCACAACCCAACCCGAATACTCCTCGCCGTCCTGTCCATCCACCAGCGTCAAACTCACTCGTGGGGTTCGGCGGGCGGTTGGGAAAATGTGACGGGTTTTGCTGTTCAGGGGGAGTGTTCCAGCGCGGCGGTGCGGATAAGCCAACGTGACCTGCGTTTCATCGCCTACGGATTCGGGTGTTTCGCGCTCGGCGGGGCTTTGTTCGTCTGCGATCTCGATTTCGAGGGCCAACATCTCCGACGAGAGCAGCGCCCGATCATATTCAATCGCTGTATAGCGCAGCGGCCACGGTGTCTTTTGGACTTCCTGCGGTTCTAGTCGCGCCAGATACCACAACACCTCGCCTTTGGGGCCGACTTCATCGAAGCGGCTGTCTTGACTGAGCGCGTAATTCATCGAGAAGATTTGCAGTTCCATCGGCACGTCACCGAGTCCGCCGATCTCGTTGAGGATTTCTTGAGTGGAGATTGCGCCGCCTTCGTTCATGTCGAGTACGGCTTCGGCAAGGTTGCGGTAGCCGATGTTGACCTCGACGATCAAATCACGCGGAAACCATGTACCTGCTACCAATATGATACTTTCATCGCCTAATAGGGATTCCTCTAATGTGGCGATGATGTCTTCGCGGGCGGCGCTCATGATCTCGTCGGCGGTTAATCCGTCGCCAATGAGCAGGGGATTGGCGGCGTTTGTGTTTTCGTCGCTCAACTTGTGCGGCACGGATAAATCGGCGGCGAAATCACGACTGGGTTGACCGTGTGCAGCGCCATCATCGAAGTTCACCGTGACGACATTGAATTCGCCGTAATCAGGATTGTTGCCGGAGCGAACGCCGACAATCGTTGCCGTTGCATATTCCAGCGCCGGGAACATCACTTTTTGGCCGATTTGATAGGTGTTGGCAGGGTCGTAGAATTGGACGTTACGGAAGCGTTCTTCGCGTAGTTTGGCTTCTTGTTCGAGATGTTCTTGAATCAGGGCACGGGCGAGTTGTTCGCTGTTGAGGGGGACTTCTCGTTCCAGCAGGATACCTTTAAGGTATTCCAGATCGCCTGCGGTTATAGTAAAGTTGCGCGCCCATTGCTGGCTCGGCATCAAGGGATAACGCCTCCAAGAGTTGCTGAGATGGTGTGAAAGTGCGAATGTCTGAAAGAGCATTCGCACGGCGTGTTTATGAATGCATAAAAAACGTTAATCGAATATTGATTATAATGGACACACACTTTGCAATGCAAGCGTTAATGCTTCGGCGCGTTGGGCTTTTGCGAAATCCGATTTGGAATAAGCGCGACCACCGAAATCCGGTTTGGTTGACTAAAATTGAACTTAAATACCCCTATTGTCGTAGGGGTATTTGATACGAGGCCGAAAGCCGTCCTACCATCCCACTAATCCGATGTTACATTTTCAACTGCATATTGTACAAATTCGCATAGGTGCCGCCTAACGCGATTAACTCTTCATGCGTACCTTGCTCATCAACGCCGTTATCCGTCAGTACCACAATCCTTTGTGCATTTCTGACTGTCGATAGACGATGAGCGATAACAAGCATGGTGCGGTTATCGGTTAGCCTCTCCAACGAGTCTTGAACGGCCTTTTCACTTTCATTATCGAGAGCGCTGGTCGCTTCATCAAAGATGATAACGGGCGGATTCTTAAGGAAAACGCGCGCAATGCTCAACCTTTGCTTCTGCCCGCCCGATAACTTCACGCCGCGCTGACCGATGTCCGTTGCATAGCCTTCCGGCAGCTCCGTAATAAAATCATGGGCGTTGGCTTTTTTGGCCGCTTCAATGATTTCGTCGTCAGTTGCATCGAGTTTGCCGTAGCGGATATTGTCTGCGACTGTCCCGGCGAACAAATAGACATCTTGCTGGACGACACCGATATTTCGTCTTAGTGAGCGCAGGCAAACGTCCCTGATATTCTGGCCGTCGAGCAGGATTTCCCCCTCGCTTGCTTCATAGAAGCGGGGAACTAAAGAACACAGTGTGGTTTTACCGACGCCTGAAGACCCTACCAGCGCGACATATTCTCCGACTGGTATATCCAGCGAGATGTTCTTGACCACATAATTATGGTCTTCTCGATACTTGAAACTTACATCTCTAAATTCCACATTCCCTTGCACATGCGTAAGTTCAACCGCATCTGCGGAGTCCTGAATATCCGGCTCTATCTCCATGATTTCCATAAAGCGATTGAAGCCGGTGATGCCTTCTTGATACAAACGGGCAAGATTTGCAAATTTCTGAATCGGGTCTACGAGAATGGCAATGAACAACAAATAGGTGAGTAGGTCAGCCAGATCGAGCGAGTGGTTCACAATGGCTGCACCGCCCAAGATGATGATGGCGATGGTCATCAGTTGTATGAACGTCGTCAGCCCTTCATGAAAGTAGGCTTCGCTTCGATAACCGTCTCTTCTGCTCTCCACAAAACGGTTGTTTTCATAGGCGAATTTCCTCGTTTCAATTTCGTCGTTCGTAAATGACTTTACGACTCTGATGCCTGAAAGCGTATCTTCCACCTGCACGTTGATGTCGGCGATTCTCTCCTTGCTGCGCTGGAGCGCAGCATTCATGCGGCGGTTGAAATACAGCGCATAAACCGCCATGATCGGCATGAACAGAAAGATGATGAGCGTAAGGCTCACGTTGACATGCAGCAAGATGACGAACGCGCCGACAAACTTTAAGACTGCGATGATGGATTCTTCGGGGCCATGATGAAACAATTCGGACAGCGCGAACGTATCATTGGTGATCCGGCTCATCAACTGACCCGTTTTATGCTCATCGTAAAAGCTAAACGATAGCTTTAGGTAATGCTCGAATAACTCATTTCGCATATCCCTTTCCATCAACGTGCCCATCATGTGCCCTTGATAGTCAACAAACGTGTTACAGGCAGTCTGGATGACAACCAATATCAGCATGACAGCGCCCATTGCATAGATTTGAGAAAGCGCGTCGGGGGTAGGTTCTTGCAGTACATTCTGGGTGATATATCTAGCACATAACGGGAGTATCAGCGACACTACCGATACGATAACCGCACACGTTATATCAACGAGAAACAATCCCAGATAGGGTTTGTAATATGACAGGAATTTCTTGAAGCGAGCGTTCACCAAAGTCTCCTAGAGGCGAATTGAAATTGCTTAACGGACGCGGCAGTTCAGCCGCATCAGGGCAATTCGAGGAGACAGGCGCAAACTATGGTTGTTTAGCCGAGCGAGGCCCGCCTATGGCACAACGCAAATAGACGCAAAACCAGTTCTCCTCAACCGGAGATCGGGTACGCCTGTAAGGATTAAATTGGCAGGGGAAAGAAAGAGGGGGTTAGTCCTGCTGACCGAACAGACGTACAGCGATTGTTGTGGAAATTGTGGAATGCATGATGAACCATCTCCTAAGAGAGTGAGGGGACAACATGGAGCAGTCTAGCATGAGACGTAGAATGGTGTCAAGCGATTTTGTGTTTGAGAGGCGTTGTTCCAGAGTAATACAATCAGTGTCGGGTTGACCCTGCATTTTACGTGCAGTATACTTGCGCGGCTGTAATCCGCAACATTTCGATGGTCTTTCCCAATGCCCTCGACTATGTAAGGGCAGCCATCATTTAATAACAGTTCAAGCAAGGTGAAACGAACATGTCTACGAAACGTACATGGCAGCCGAAGATTCGTCGTCGTAAGCGCGTACATGGCTTCCGCCAGCGTATGCAAACAGCGAACGGACGTAAGGTGTTGAAGGCCCGTCGTGCGCGGGGCCGTCATCTTTTGACCGTAACCCCGAACCACGTCAAGAAGGTCAACTGGAACGCTTCTTAAACTTGAGCGAAAATAAGTAAGCAGCAAGAGGTGGCTTGAACGCCGCCGCTGGTTTAGATTGTGAAGGCGCTTTAGATGATGGGTCGGCATTTGCGGCTGCGGCGGGAAGAGGATTTCGCCCGGTTACGCCGCGAGGGCCGCGCTTATCACCACCGCTTGCTGACGCTCAGTTTGACGCCCAATGGGCTGCCGCATAACCGCTATGGCTTTATCACGAGCAAGCGTTTGGGAAAAGCAGTGGCGCGAAACCGTGTGCGGCGTTTGCTGCGCGAGGTTTTACGCGAGCTTCATCCTCAGCTTGAAGCGGGATTTGATATTCTCGTCATCGCTCGTCCGCCAATGGTGGGGCAACCTCTGACCAATATTGCACGTATAGTACAACAGTTAATTCGGCAGGCTGGGATAGTGGTCGAAAGAGGCCAATAATCGTGAAGTGGTTCGCGCTGGTGATGATACGGTTTTATCAACGCTTTATCTCGCCCTTGTTCCCCCCTTCGTGCCGCTTTGAGCCGAGCTGTTCGCATTATACCTATCAGGCCATCGAACGTTATGGCTTTGTTCGGGGCGGTTGGCTCGGCGCGAAACGTATTTCGCGCTGTCATCCCTTCAACCCCGGCGGCTATGATCCCGTTCCCGATCTTGAGGAGTAAAATCGTTTGAACGTCTTGAAGTTTTCTGCACGGCGGCGGCTATTCGGCGCTGCTGTGTTATTGAGTCTGCTCGCTGCGGGCTGTGCATCGGGGCCGGTAGGTGTCAGTTGGCCGGATGTCAGCTTTTTGGGCGACACGCAGCAAATCGTGTTGGCTTTTAATGATCGCGTCGTCATGGTGAACCCTGAAAACGGCGATGGGGTAGAACTGCGGAATGCAGAGGGTACGGTGCGCGTAGACGAACAGGGCAACCCGCGTCTGTGGGATGTGCGCGGTGGTGAAACGCCCGTACAGTTCTATGCTTCGCCTATTTTGCTAGACGAAGACACCTTGCTGATCCCCGGTTATAACAAGCTGCTGTTTGAAGTTGATATTCCTACGGCGCGTGTCGAAAACCCAACTGGCACAGCTGTCGGTGGTTATATCGTCGCGGATTTCGCTGTCGGCGCGGACGCGCTGTACTTGGGCTTGGCGGAGCGCAATCTGGTCGCGCTTGACCGCAGCGACCTGAGTGAATTGTGGGTAGCCGAGACCGAGCATGGCGTGTGGGCACAGCCGCTGCTCGTGGAAAACAGGCTGTATTTCTCCTCGCTCGATCACAATCTTTATGCAGTGAACACCGACACGGGCGAAACCCTGTGGACGCTGGATTTGCAGGGCGCGGCCACCAGCACCCCTGTTTATCAAGATGGGCACTTGTACATCGGCAGCTTTGCGCGCAAAATCTTCGACATCAATGCGGACACAGGCGTGATTTTGAATGAATATGCCACGGAGAACTGGGTTTGGAGTTCTCCCGCATTGGTCGATGGCATGTTATATACGGCTGATCTTGGGGGTTTCGTATACGCGCTGGATACGAGCGACGGCGGTTTAAGCGAAGTCTGGAAAGTACAGGCGGCTACGCGGGCAATCCGTCCGACGCCGCTGGTTTCCGGCGATACCATCGTCGTTGGCTCACGCGATCATCACGTTTACTGGCTGAACCGTGAAACGGGCGAAGTGACTGACAACCGTGAACTCTCGTCTGAAGTCATGGGCGATATGTTGCTGATTGAACCGAGCGACACGCTCGATATTTCTGAACCGTTGGTTGTCGTTAGCACAATGGCGCAAGACCAATTGTTGGTCGCGTTCACACTCGAACGGGGTGAGCGTATATGGGATTACGGCTGGTAATCAGCACTAAGGCGAGGAGCAACTACTGATGTGGGATTTTATCCTAAACCCGTTCGTCACAGTGCTGACGTTTTTCTATTCCATTCTCAATCATGATGTGGTGCTGGCGATCATTGTCGCCACCATTCTGACGCGCTTATTGACATGGCCGCTGACCATCCAGCAAACTCGCTCACAGCGAGCGATGCAGGAAGTCCAGCCAAAACTCAAGAAGCTGCAAGAGAAGCACAAAAATGACCGTGAAAAGCTGGCATCGGAACAGATGGCGCTCTACAAAGAGCATGGCGTCAATCCGTTCGGCGGCTGTATCCCGCTCATCATCCAGTTCCCGATCTTGATTGCCTTCTATCAAGCCATCATTCACTCGCTGGCGGCTACACCAATCCAGTTGATTGACATGGCGGGGCGCATCATGATTCCGAGTCTGGAACATCTGCTGCCGTTGAACAATATCTGGCTTGGCATGGACCTAACCAAGTCACCGTCAGAAAACCCAGTGTTCGCTTATGCGCTGCCGGTGATTGTGGTGGTTACGTCCTATCTGCAATCGAAGCTGATGACGCCGCCCACACCCAAGAGCGACGACGAAGACGAGAAGCCCAATCAAGCAGCGGCGATGACCCAATCGATGACGACAGTGATGCCGCTCATGCTTGGTTTCTTCGCGCTATCATTCTCGGCTGGCTTGTCGATCTACTTCGTCGTGTCGAACTTGATGGGTATCGTGCAGTACGCCGCGATGGGCAAAACCGATTGGGGCGCGCTGATTGGCCGTCCTCGCAAGGCACTAGCGACGGATACCGTGGTGTCGGTTGGACGCAGGAGTGAACCTCAGGAAGCGTCTACCACAATGACAGATCGACCTGAGCGGCCCGCTTCCAAAGCTAAACCTGTGCCGCCGCGGGCCAAGCCGAAGCGCAGGGGCGCTCGTTAGTTTCGAGCGTTAGGACTCTGAATTTCGCGTGTAAAGGCGCAGCCAGCGGCTGCGCCTTTTTGATTCTTAAGGCTAAATGCAAACGTTTTCGTGGCTTAAGGCAACCTGAGGTAGTTAGTGGCGAACGTGATGATGTATAATCTCTTTCCGAACGGTGGGCACAGCGATACAGGTGTGATGTACGAGCCTATAAAACCACTG
>JACMMD010000722.1 GCA_014379235.1 Anaerolineae bacterium | reverse complement strand
TGATTCTTAAGGCTAAATGCAAACGTTTTCGTGGCTTAAGGCAACCTGAGGTAGTTAGTGGCGAACGTGATGATGTATAATCTCTTTCCGAACGGTGGGCACAGCGATACAGGTGTGATGTACGAGCCTATAAAACCACTGTCCACGAGCATCTTCCTAAAGCGTGTGAGCGCTGGTGGTTGCAGATGAAAATGCGCTTCGGCGTCATATATCCCCCTCAACACATGGGGGTTTTATTCTTGAGATTTCTTGTTACCTGCCAGAAAGGAGGCGAGCGGCTTTCTCTGTCGCCAGCACAACGTTGAGGCGACACCTCCGCCGCGAAGTTATGGGTGAGGAACGCACTATAGAGACGACAGGCGAAACTGTCGATGAGGCCGTCGCCAAAGCGAAGACCGAGCTTGGACTTGGCCCAAACGATACATTTTTTGTAGATGTGATAGAAGAGCCGAGCCGAGGTGTATTCGGCATCGGGGCACGTCCGGCACGGGTACGCCTACAGGCGATCATCCGGCGCGAACCGCCGCCGAAGCCTGCCGCCGCCGCTAAACCTGCTCCTGCTGCGACTCACGAACGTACTGATCGTGGTGAACGCACGGAGCGTTCGGGCAGTGAGCGTCGAGAGCCGCGAGGGGAGCGCCGTTCTGATCGCCCTGCGCGACCCGAACGTACTGAACGGCGGGATGGCGCGCCGAAAGAACGCAGCTATCCGCGTGTCGAAGACATGGACGACGACGACAGCGATCTGGTGGCGCTTGGGGGAGCGGTAGAAGTTCCCGAAGGCGATCCCATTGACGACGATGCCCGTGTCGGCAAGGCGATTCTGGAATCGCTGCTGCTGAAAATGGAAGTCGAGTCGCACATCACCATCCGCCGCGCTCCAGCGAGCAAAGCGGGCGAGAACGTCCCGTGGCTGCTGGATGTGGATGGGCCGGAAGATACCAGTGTATTGATCGGGCGTCGTGGCGAAACGTTGGCGGCGCTGCAATACATCACGCGCTTGATCGCCAGCCGCGAACTGCAACGCCGCGCCAACATCATTGTCGATGTTGGCGGCTACAAGTCGCGCCGCGCCACGCGCTTACAGCAGTTGGCGATGCGGATGGCTGAACAGGCGATGGAGCGCAACCGCGTTGTGACACTTGAGCCGATGCCGCCGCACGAACGGCGTATCATCCACCTTGCGCTGCGGAATCATCCCGACGTGCAAACGCGCAGTGTCGGTGATGGCGAGGCCCGCAAAGTGACCATCGTGCCGAAGTCGATGGCATAAGCGGCGCTAGACGAAATACGAATATCGGTTAATCTGTAAGGGCGTTCACTTGAACGCCCTTTTTGTTAAATCTTAGACCGCCTAAGCACCGAACATAAACAAGGCGGGTTGTAACGGTTGAACGGTCAAGCACAGATAGGATAAGCTCCTTGAACGAAACGAATTCCCAAATGAACCCAGTGGAAACCACGCCGGATTACCTGTTAATCGGACATTTTACCGCTGACCTGTGGCCTGATGGTCGCACTCTGGGCGGTACGGTGGGTTATGCAGCGCGTACCGCTCATGCTTTTGGCATCAAGGTTGCTGCGCTGACCAGCGCGGCTACAGGCGAACCTCTGCTCGATGAGATGCGCCAGTACGCGCAGTTGGTTTCGCTTCCGGCTGATGCGACCACCACTTTTGAGAACATCTACGAGCCGAGCGGACGCAAACAATACGTGCGTGGTATCGCCGCGCCGATCAATGCCAGCGATATTCCCGCCGCTTGGCTGAAAGCGCCGCTGGTGCATTTCGCGCCCATCGCAGGCGAAGGCGACCCGAAAATCGCGCATCTCTTCAAAAACTCGATGGTGATGCTGACGCTGCAAGGTTGGCTGCGGCACATCGGCGACGATGGTTTAGTGAGCTTCAAGCGCTGGTTCGAGGCGGATGCGCTCAACGCGATAGATATCATGGTGTACAGTGAAGAGGACATCGTGCAAGCGCCGGAACTGGAACAGGCGTTTATCGACAACGTGGAGCATCTGTTCATCACACGGGCGGAACGCGGCGGTTCGTACTATCACAATGGCGAACGCTTCGAATACGCGACGCCGCAGGTCGAACTCGTTCAGCCAACGGGCGCGGGGGATGTTTTCGCGGCGGCTTTGTTGGCCAGTTTGCCACAGCTTGATTACAATATGCTGGCGGCGGCGCGGGTAGCGGCGAGCTTGGGCGCAACGGCGGTGACACGCGACGGGCTGGAAGGCGCCCCGACTCCGCAGGAAGTCCAGCAGGCACTAGCAGAGGCACGGATGCACGTATGAGCGTGGTTGATCGTATTCTGTATAACGGCAATATCATCACACAGATGGAAGCAGGGACGGTTTCGGCGCTGGCTATCGTTGGTGAGCGGATTGTGGCTATCGGCGCTGATGATGAGATAATCGGTTTGGCTGGTGTGGATACTGTCCGCGAAAATCTCGGCGGAAAGACCGTCATTCCCGGCATTACGGACGCGCATATCCATTGGGAAATGCTGTCTCACTCGCTGCAAGAAGTCGATATTTTCGAGCCGCCGAGCAAAGACGCCGCGCTCGATAGTGTCGCGGCAAAAGCAGCGCAGCTATCTGCCGGAAGTTGGATAACGGGTTGGGGTTGGACGCAAGAACTTTGGGATGGACGCGAGTTCCCAACCGCCGCCGACCTCGATAAGGTCGCGCCGGAGCATCCGGTTTTCTTGATCGCCAAGAGCGGCCACGCGAGTTGGGCCAACAGCCTCGCATTGCGATTGGTAGGTATTACCGCCAGTACCCCTGACCCTGAAGGCGGCCAGATTGTGCGCGATACTACAGGCCAGCCCACAGGCGTTCTGCTGGAAATCGCCAGCGAACTTGTCAGTGAACGCATCCCGCCGTATACCATCGAGCAAACCGCCGATCATATGCGCCATGCACAGTCTCTAGCGCTGGCTTCGGGCATGACAGGCTTTCATGACTTTGATGAGCCATCATGCCTGCG
>JACMMD010000721.1 GCA_014379235.1 Anaerolineae bacterium | reverse complement strand
GCTTCTTACCCCTCATCCCCTGCCCCTTCTCCCACAAGGGGCGAAGGGGAAAGGCAGCCTCTGGAAGTCCCTCGCCCTTTATGGGAGAGGGATTTAGGGTGAGGCTGTCAGGCAGCAGTCCGACTTATTCAACACGCTCTCAGACCTGCCCCTACGAACTTCTGGCGAACGCTGCATCCCGTGTGGGACAGCGTTCGTGTATAATCAGCCACCTACAAACGTCAGGGGGTTGGTGCGTGAATCGTTTTCCAGTATTCAAGTTGTGGGTGTGGGGCGTATTAATTATCAATGCGGCGATGGCGGTAGCGGCTTGCAGCCCCGACTCTGCCGCCAATATTCCTCTGACGGCCAATACGGAAGCGTTGAACACCAGTACGCCTATTGCTGCTGCTCAAGCCGCTACTGATGTCATAACTCCCACTGTTGCGCCCACACTCGAACCGACTATCGCCGGGCCGGATGAAATCGTCGTGTGGTGGCCGGATGTGCTTGCGCCAATCGACAATGCCGATGTCACTGCGCTGCTGAACGAGCAGACTGAGGCGTTCGTTGCTACTCAGGATAATGTCGTCGTGCGTACTCGATTGAAAACCGTGAGCGGTGTCGGCGGCATCATGTCCACGCTGCGAACGGGCAGCGTGGTTGCTCCCGGCGCGCTGCCTGATCTGACGCTCATCCGCCGTGAAAATTTGATGGCCGCTGTACAGACGGGTTTGGTTCAGCCGCTTGAAGGCGAAATTGCAACGGTCATCCTCGGCAACCTGTACGATTCCGCGTTGCAGCTTGGTCAGGTCAACGGCCAGCTTTACGGACTGCCGTACACGTTGGAAGTCGAACACGTCGCGTATGACCCGGATGTGATTGAGATTGGCGGCTGGAGCTATGCCGATGTGCTTGGGCGTGATGTGCCGCTCATTATGCCGACGGGTCGCACGACGGGCTTGAACGATGTCTTTCTGGCACAGTATCTTGTCGCTGGTGGAACTCTGCCACAGGATGGCGTTGGGACGGTAGAAGCAGCCGCCCTACGCGACACGCTGCGTTTTTATGAACAGGCGATGGAAGCGGGCATTCTGCCGCCGGAAGTGCTGCAATATACCGCCCCGTCCGATTACGAGGCACAGTTAGCGGCGGGTGAAATCGACCAAGCAGTGGTGACATCAACCATGTATTTGCGGCTGTTAGCCGATGGTCACAGGCTGGAAACCGGGCTGATCCCCACCGATTTTGGCGAACCGGGAACGGTACTCAACGGTTGGCTGTGGGTGATGACTACCGCCAACAGCGATAGGCAGGTTTTGGCGCTGCGTTACTTGAATTGGATGCTCGACACTGAACGTCAGAGCGAGTTCAGCGCGGCCATTCATATGCTGCCATCCCAACGTCCGGCACTGCTGCGCTGGGAGAGTGTCGATTATGCGACCTTCGTCAGCAATTTGCTGAATAACGCGGTGCTGCCCGTCTCTGAAAGCACGGGTGGGGCGGCGATCATCGCCATGCAAACGGCGCTCAACGCGGTACTGTCCGGTGAAATGACAGCCGACGAAGCCGCCGATGATGTGATCGAGCAGCTAGCCGACACTGGCTAACGCTTGCTACTGAACCCCGGCCTCCTCAAGCGCCTTCTTGAGCATATCCATGCGTATCGGCTTGGCCAGATAATCATTCGCGCCGGCCTCTTTGGCTTCGGCGGTCATCGGCGGCGAGTACGCCGAAATCATGATGATCGGTAGGTCTTTGGTGTTCGGTTCAGACCGCATCTTGCGGCAGATGTCGAGGCCGCTGTCATCGGGCAGCATGATGTCCAGCAGCACCGCGTCCGGTTCTTCATAGGCCAGCTTATCCCACGCCTGCCTGCCGGAAAGCGCGCTGAGGGCCTGATGCCCGATGAGTTCGACATAGATGGTGAGCAGGTCAACTGTGAGCTGCTCATCGTCAATAATGAGAATCTTCGCCATAGATCAATCCGCTTTCATTTCGATGTAGCTGCGCGCCCCGTTATGTGCAGCGTAACGCACAGTGGCATAGTGTAGCGCACCCGTTCCACTTCGCCAGCCCCTGACAAAGGTCTTGTTTACCGGGCGGCGGTCTCTGCAAGCAGAGACTTTTCGTAGAATCGGTAGGTTTTATAAATCTTGAGTCCAAAGTTGTGTGCGATGCTAATCATGTTATCGTTGGTTTCAAGTATCCAGCCGGAATCGCAGTAGAACACTTTCGCGTCCAGTATCGCTTGCAGCACATGGTAGAACAGCACCGCGTCGACACCGCGTTTGCGATACGGCTCAATCACACCCATGAGCGGAATACGCGCCCCGT
>JACMMD010000068.1 GCA_014379235.1 Anaerolineae bacterium | reverse complement strand
CGACCTGCTGCATTTCCGGTGTGCCCTTATCACGACCCATCACGTCTCGCACTAAATAGATGACAAAAGCAAGCGCCAGTACACCAGAGACTGGCACAATCCAAAGAAGATTCATTCTGTACTCCTGTACTTAGAGACTCACTAGCTTGTTGAGCAAGCCCATTACCTTACCGCGCCCATGCGAGGAACAACGAACAACGCGCAGCGCAGCGTCGCAGAGCAGCCCCCTCGAAATTGGTTGCAACTCTACCAGATATAGTGCATAACTTTCAAGGACACAACCTTGTCCAATACGCCTAAACAGTGATCGTTTCTTAAACGGCTTTATCTGATACGAAGCTAATACGCTGTTTAGCACGTTCTCATGGGTGTAATGTATGCTATTGTTCAAGTGACATTCATAGTGCAGTGCGTATGAATGTCCATTCAATTCGCGTTTTTATCGTTTAGAGCAATTTGGGAGTATGTAATGTTGTCACAGTGGCTGACAAGGATTTTGCTTTTGGTCACGGCTGTTGCATTGGTCGCGTTTGGTTTTGTAATGGGTACGGCGTTGATCTCAGATACCGCCGCCAGTTCAGGTAGTTCAACGGTGCTGATGCCGCAGCAGGCACTTCAGACACCGATTCCGCTCGACAGCCCCGCACTCGTCACCGACACAGAACGCTTATTTGCAGACATCTATAATCGCGTTAGTCCATCCGTCGTGTCAATCAATGTGGTTGCAACAGCAGGGCAAGACAGCCCGTTCTCAGACAGCGGTTTGGCTTTCGGTTCAGGTTCAGGTTTCGTGATTGACCAGCAGGGTTATATCGTCACCAACAACCATGTGGTTGATGGCGCGCAAGATATTGAAGTCAACTTCTTCGACGGCACAATTGTGCGCGGCGAAATTGTCGGACTCGACCCCGATTCGGACTTGGCCGTGCTGCGCGTCGATCTGCCCGCAGATCGTCTACATCCAGTCACGTTTGCCGATTCTAATCAGTTGGTGATCGGGCAAACGACGCTGGCTATCGGCAGCCCGTTCGGTCAACGTTGGACGCTGACCAGCGGCATTGTCAGCGCGCTTGACCGCACCATCGAAGGTCTAGGGCGTTTCTCGATTGGCTCAGTTGTCCAAACGGACGCGGCTATCAACCCCGGCAACAGCGGCGGTGTACTGCTCAACTTGCAAGGTCAAGTGATCGGCGTGAATTCGCAGATCATCAGCCGCTCGAACAGCAGTTCCGGCATCGGTTTCGCCATTCCCAGCAACCTCGTTCAGCGTGTCTCGCGTGAACTGATCGCCGATGGTGAAGTGGATTACAGCTATCTCGGCATCGTCGGCGGTGACGTTGACCTCGCTATGATCGAGGCCGCCAGCCTACCGAACAACCTTCGCGGCGTGGTCATCGAACAGGCAGAAGCAGGTGGCCCGGCATCGGCTGCTGGTCTGCGGAACGCCAGCAACTTCGTCAATGTAAATGGCTTGGAGCGTCCGCGCAGTGTGGACATCGTAACGGCTATTGACGGCATCCCGGTGGCGGGCATGAGTTCGCTCATCTCGTATCTTGCCAGCAACACCATCCCCGGTCAAAGCGTCAACCTGACGGTTTACCGTGATAGTCAGCAGGTCGTCGTCCCGGTGGTTCTCGGCGCTCGTCCGTAGCACCTAGCTATTCGCGTAGGGGCACGGCATGCCGTGCCCCTACCGATTTCTACCTCTACGCCAGTTCGTAATCTACGACATATACCCCTTCGCAAAGTTCGCCTATCCGCTTCTTAACCGGAATATGCATTGGGTGAACGGCATACGTGTTCAGCCCTTCACGGTCATCGAAATCCACGATCAGCGCTAAATCACAAGCCCGCGCCGACCCATCAAAATCTACACCGACGGATAACTCACGCACGGTTTCAACATCATGGGCAAGCTGGCCAAGCATCTTGACCAGATCATCACGTTCCGCCGCGCTCGCTTCCGGCTTAAATTTCAACAATACAACGTGCCGAATCATATCGCTCTCCTATAGATAGTCCGAGGTAGTCTGTTACCAGATCATTCTCTAAAACTGCGTGTTGGTTTTACCCACGCTTTCGATACTGAGCCGGGGGAATACCGATCTCTCGCTTGAAAGCCTTACGAAAGGCTGCTTCCGACTCGTAGCCAAGCACATGAGCGATGACTTCCATCCTGACTTCGTTCTTAAGCAGACGGGTTGCCCTCAGCATACGCCAACGGGTGAGGTATGTCATCGGTGGCTCTCCCACCATTTCGGTGAAACGTGCTGAGAAAGCGGAACGTGAAAGTGCCGCCGACTCTGCCAGTTCCTTAACCGTCCACCTTCGTTCGGGGGACTCGTGAATCAGGCCAAGTGCCGCACGAATGGGCTGATCCCGCAGCGCCCCCGCCCACCTGACAGACGCTTCAGCCTGCTGACCGATCCAGAGCCGGATGACTTGAATGAAAAGCAGTTCAGTCAAGCGTCTTAGCATAACCTCTACACCCGGCTGCTGTGTGGCCGATTCGCGGGCGATCAACCGCACAATATCCGCAAAGCCCTGCTCCATACGTCCCTGTATTCCGCGAATATGTATGAGTTTGGGTAGACGGTGCAGCAGCGGAAAATTATTGGGATACTCAAAATGGAAAGCGCCGCAGAGCATCAACAGCATTGGCCCGTCACCTTCATAATTGACAACTTGGTGACCACGCTGCGGGTTATAGTCCA
The DNA here is from genome assembly GCA_014379235.1 of Anaerolineae bacterium. GTDB lineage: Bacteria > Chloroflexota > Anaerolineae > Aggregatilineales > Phototrophicaceae > JACMMD01. The sequence goes on along the minus strand of JACMMD010000068.1, from coordinate 611 downwards.
GATGGACAAGGCGGGTTAAGGGCGACGCAGGGTCGTCGTAGAGCGAGTGCGGGTGACCAGTCGGGAACAGCACAACATCGCCGTCTTCAACCCGAATTGGACTGGACTCTCCTTCGACCTGCAAATACGCTCCACCATAGCTAATGACGTGGAACATGCTGTCCTTGCTGGCAGCAAAGTCATAGCGCCAAGGGGGAGTAAGCTCCCTGCGTGAAGACAGCCATCCTCTCAGTTCAAACGTATTGAGTATATCGGTCAGAATATCCATGCTTGACCTGTTCATCTGGACGATTGGACATAAATTCAAGGCATTGTGTCATAGACTGTCTTGCTAAACAAGCCTAATATAGAACATATGTATCAAAGAAAGAGAGAAGCATGGATCACAATTACACTACGACCTTTACAGTCAATCAAACTCCGAAAGAAGCTTTTGACGCCATCAACAACGTTCGCGGCTGGTGGTCACAGGAAATTGACGGTGATACGGATAAACTTGGCGCTGAGTTTAATTACCACTACCTAGATGTTCACCGCGCCACGTTCAGAATCACTGAATTCGTGCCTAACAAGAAAGTCGTTTGGCATGTTCTGGACAACTACTTCAACTT
>JACMMD010000720.1 GCA_014379235.1 Anaerolineae bacterium | reverse complement strand
CTTACTAGATCGTCTGTTTGGCGACGACGAACTCGGCCATTATGCACGTCCACGAGCCGTTGTGCGCCGCATCTATTGGGCGATCTCGCGCCCGTTTCTGCGCGGGCAAACGCTGTTAGACGTGATCGTAGTCATCGCCAGCGACCCTAACCACGCCGACGAACTGCGGGATAAAGATATGTTGGTCATCGAAGGCAAGCCAACCGACGACATAACGCTACGTAAAGCAGGCGTCGAACGTGCCCACGCGCTGATGGTCATGCTCGGCAGCGACAGCGAAGCGCTGCTCACCGTCCTCACGGCGCGCAGCTATAACGCCAAGTTGTACATCACGGCGGCGAATGTCGAAGAAGAATTGACCGATAAAATGATGCGTGTCGGCGCGAACGCGGTGATTACGCCCTTCGATGTAGCCGGACAGTTTTTGAACAATGCCACACTGCGTCCGGCGGTCAGCGATTTTTTCAACAGCATCATGTTCAGCCAGATTGTCGGCTACGAAACCACGCAGCTTTACCTGTATCCCGGCTCAACATGGATCGGCAGTCGCATCGGCAAATTAAACCTGCGCGAGCGTTTCAGCGCGGGCATCATCGGGCTAAGACATGTAGACAACAGCTACATGTACGCGCCCAACGACGATTATCCACTTCATGCCGACGAGGTATTGATCGCCGTCGCGCCCGCCCACTTTATCGAGGCGCTCAACGATGCGTCGCTGGAAGGTGTGCCGCCGCACCGCGCCGTCGTGGAGTGGAGCCATCCCCACACCCGCAACGTCTTCGAATACACGCCCAAGCACACCTACTCGATTTTGGAAGCCGACAGCGTAATCCAAAAGATGTCACAGCATTACGTCATCTGCGGCACAGATCGAGTCGCCCGCAACGCTATCAACAAGCTCAACCCTGAGCGTCCGTTCGTCATCATCAGCGACGATAATCAATTCACGTCGGAACAGATCAAGCGTGGCTTTCGCGTCATTCATGGCAACCCTACACACGAGGAAGTCTTGCGCCGCGCCGGTGTTGACCGAGCGCTGGCCATCATGGTCTCGATTGACGATAAAGCCGACACCGTTTTGACCGTTCTCACCTGCCGCTCGTTAAGCGATAGGCTGCTGATTACCGCGACGGCCAGCAGCGACGATATGGTTCGCAAGCTGCATCGCGCAGGTGCGGATCGTGTTGCCAGCCCATTCCACATCGCCGCACAGTTCGTCCTCTTGGCGACTACGCGCCCCGCCGTCAGCGATTATTTTCAATACGTGCTTTTCAACTACCATGCCGAATTGGAAACCACCGAATTGTATATGCAAACGGACTCGCCGTGGATTGGCGAGAGCATCGAAAGTTTGCAGCTTGAACGTCTATTCCGTGCAGGGGTAATCGGAGTGCGGCTGGCTGATGGCACCTATCGTTACGCGCCCCCCGGCGATCATGTGCTGCAACCGCATGAGGTGATGATCGTGGTCACGCCGATGGTCTATTCCGACGAACTGCGCGAGGCAGCGCACGGCGGCATCACCAAGCGGCCCACGACGCTGCGTAAACTGTCGGTTTCGTCAGGCACTTCACCACTTTAGGTTTAAGTCAAACCTGCTTTGAAGCGCTCGTCGGAATAATCCTGCGGGGTATCAACGTCACGAAGAACGCTGTCGGTATCGACGTTGACATAAGCGATACGATCTTTGTGCGCTTCGATGACATCACGCGGCGCGCCATCATCGGGCAGCGCGAGGATTTCTTGCCAGTAGCGACGGTCAATCAAAATCGGATGTCCGCGCCGCATCTTGTAACTCGGCGCAACGATGTCGCCAGCGCCTTCGGCATAGGCCGCCAGCACTTGATTGATGATACGCGGCTGAATACGCGGTTGATCGCCCAACACGACCAGCGCCGCCGCGATGTTGGTGGGCATCGCCTGTAAACCTGCCTTCAGCGATGACAGCATTTCGCCCGATTTATAACGCGCATTGTAAACCGCGTTGACTTCAAACGGCGTCACCATCTGCCGCACTTCGCCGGATCGGTGGCCGGTGACAACGGTGATGTGGTCGAGCCGCGCCATAATCAACTGCTCAAGAATATGCTCGATGATCGTGCGCTTGGCCGTCCACGGCAGCAGCAGTTTAGACTGCCCCATGCGTGTCGACATGCCCGCTGCTAAAACAATCGCGCCAATGGGCCGCTGTACTTCATGAATCGGGTCTGCGCTGCGAACCGAACCCACTGCCACGCCATTCACACGCGGCGAACGCAAAATCAAGCGAGCGATCAAGCGCGCCCTCGCCCGCAGGAAGCCATGTTCCGGTGTCTGGTTCAGCAGGGCAATCACCCGCGCCTTATCGGGTATGCCCTTGAGGCCGAGTTCTTCATCACGGACGATCTGCGCCACCCACGGCGAACGAACCGCGTTTCCCTCGACAAAGCCATAGCGCTCGGTGATCGCCTGCGGGTTGTAAACATGCTTATCCGTGAGCGCCTTACCCAGTATGCTCAATCCGGCGACGGGCACAACTAATGTTGCTTCCGCCGGGATGACAGGCTCTTGTTCGTAGGGCGCTTTCAATGCGCGCCCATTGGAATTATCCGCCTCAATCAACAGCACATCGGAGTCCAGTGAATCGAGAAGCTGTGGAATGAGATGCGGCGACGGGCCGTACACTTTGTCGCCGCGAATCTCGTCGTAGAGAAACACAAACCGATGCTCACCGAGCGCCTTCGACAGCGCCACAGCGCCCGAACTCGGCGTCATGGCGTGGGGCATCAGTTCGAGTTCGGCTTCGCTGATACGGGTAGTTGTCGTCGCCAACACACGCAGGCCATCGTCGGCCAATTCGTGGCCGAGGCTCATCAACGCCGACGTTTTACCGCCAGCGCCGATGAACGCCACCACGTCGCCGGGAGCGATATTAAAGGCAGCGCGTAGTTTCATCGCTGACCTGCGGAAATCGTGATTTGCTTAAAGAACGCCAACACCATGTTTCCTCAAGGCCGCAACAACTCGATCAGGGGTAAACGGTATTGTATCAATCCACACGCCCGTCGCTTCGTGGATGGCGGCAGCAATCGCCGGGGCTAAAGGCAGCATAGGCATCTCCGCCATGCCTCTCGCTCCCCATGGCCCGATAGGATCGGCATATTCGAGGATCACCGATTTCACTTCGGTAGGCACATCTAACACAGTTGGGATGAGATAAGTCGAGAGATACGGGTTACGGATGCGCCCTTCCACCGAGATGAGGTTCTCCATCACGGCGTAGCCCTGTGCCTGAACCACCGCGCCTTCGATCTGTCCCTGTACCAACTGCGGGTTTACGGCTCGACCTACATCGTTGGTTGATACCACGCGCACTAAATGAATGTGTCCGGTCTCGATGTCGATTTCGATCTCGACAGCCTGCGCCACATAACCATAGGCGAAGTTCGGTT
>JACMMD010000067.1 GCA_014379235.1 Anaerolineae bacterium | reverse complement strand
TTCTTTAGTCATGTTCGCTCCGCTATTCAACCCGTGTCACGGCCTGCGGCACGAGTACCGTGTTGGGCGACCAATTGCCCGCGAGATCAACCGCCCACACCGCGAACTCATAACTATTGCCACTCGTGCCTGTGTACTGCGCTTCGGTGTGATCGGTTTCCAGCCATGGCTGCCACTCGCCGCCGTTGACGCGCACCCATACGGTGTACGACTCGATGCCGCTTTCGTCCTCTGCGCTCCACGCGATGCCGAACGTCGGCGCGCTGGTTGCTGGCAAAGCGATCATCTCGGTACGCGGTGAGCGTGTATCCAAGGCGGGGTCGAGCGTTGGGCGAATCAGTTGCAGCGCGCCGGGAGTGGGTGAAACGCGAATAGCGGGCTGCGCTTCGGGGGTGATCTGCTGTACCTCTGCCGGACTGAGCGTGATGTCGCCTGTGCGCGCTATCAGCACCAGCGGTGGCCCGCCAATACCCGCCGCTTCCCCCGGTGCGAGAAACGGATAATCGTCGCTGGTGGCTGCTGGTAGTCCGATCTCGAAGCGGCCTTGGGTTGGCGCGAGTGAATAATCCTCATTGTTCATGTCAAACATTTCCGCGCTGCCTATCGCGGGCAGGTCGAGAACCACACGCTGCAACGTTCGATTCCACATGACGACGATAGTTTGACCGGTGGTCTGGCGGTTGAAGCTGACGACAGTCGCGCTATTGCTGACCGAGTTGACCGCTCCATTGCTAAAGGGTGCGCTGCCGAACACTTCGGCCACCATGCGGAAAGCGCGGGCCGCGGGCCGCGGCGATCCCGGTAATGGATGCTGGCTGAAACACCCTGCCGAACGTTCATTGCGGAAGAACCCATGAGCATCGCCCGCACACAACGCGCCGCCTGTACATAGTTCGCCATTGTGCGGTGGGAAGTTCGTGCCCGACGGTTGGTTGCCGCAGTCGTCGAAAAGCTGGTGGAACATCACCACGTCCGCGCCTTCGGCCCATGCGAGAGCCGCGCTCTGCACCACATAGGCCGCCTGTTGTTCTTCGGTTGCCCGTAACAGGCGCTGCGATGGATCATTCGCGGCCCACACTGGGCCGGGATAATCATCCCACACAGGCACACCCGTCTCGTTCAGCCAGATCGGGCGCGTCAATCCGTAGACCGCTAAATCACGCTCGATCTGGGCGATCATCGCCGCGCTGCGGGCCGCGTGCGAATAGTTATGCACGGCCACCATATCCATATACCAGTTGTTGGCTGTGCGCTGCGGGTCTTGCCCGAATATTCGCAGCACATCACCCAGCAGATCGTTCAACGCTGGATTGCCGTAAGCCAGACCGCCGAACATCACCCGCGTATTGGGGTCTGCCGTATGAGCCGCGAGATACGTCACCTTGAGCAGCCGCGCATAATCCGTCGCGCCCGCCTGCCAGAACAAATCGAAGTCGGGTTCGTTCCACGCTTCCCACACGTTGATACCGCGTCCCGGCAGCCATTGCGACTGCTGCGCCAGCGTTCCGCCGGGTTTGTAGCGCGTGACCGCCGTGAACACGAAATTGGCCCAAGGATTAGCAGAGTTGATGGTCTTGCCCGCCGCCAGTGTATCCGTGCCATCACCGAATACAGGCGCGAACAAGCCCTGAATACTCGCGCCTTCGTGGAAAAACTCTGGCCGCCCCATGAGAATAGCGTTGCTTTGCAAACCATGAGCCACATCGTCGCTCACGAGCCTATCGTAGCCGCTCCAATCGAACTGACCGGGTGCGCGTTCGACCTCGTTCCAGTACAGCGGCCAGCGATTCCAACCCGCGCCAAGCAGCAGCGCTTGACGGTAGCGGCTCTCGCGCTGCACAGGCGGCGTTCCTGTCGAACTGATGAAGGTGATGCCCAAACGCGGGGCGCGAATGTAGCTGTCGCCTGAACCCGTCAGCGCTCCCGGCGGCGATGTTGGCAGCGCGATTTGCGCCACGACGGTATACGGCGGCGGGTTATGCAGCGACAGCAGCAGGCCGATAACGATAAAACTCAGCAGGCGCAGTATCGACAGTAAACGTTTCATGACAGCGCTAAACACTTTAATTAAATGGGTTTAGAGGTAATTGTACCCAATGCAGGGCGTTACGATATTCTGAATGAGGATTGAACCGCCAAGAACGCCATGAGCGCCAAGAAAGGATCAAGGCTCGTGTTGAACAAACCTTTTGTTTTCCCTGCTTCTCTGCCTCCCTGCGCCTCTGCGGTAAGCTGTTGTCTTTTGCTGACTGCTGACAGACTGATAGCTTATTCGTACTCAAACTCACGGCGCAGCAGCCCGAACTGCTTGATGTCCACGAAGCGTTCATGCTCCCAGCAGCTTTCACGCCAGAGGCCCTCAACTTTGAAGCCGCATTTGAGCAGCACCCGCTCCGAGCCAATGTTGCCGTCCGTGCAGTCAGCTTGGAGGCGGTGCAAATTCAAGCTGTCAAAGCACCACGCGACCAGAGCACGGGCGGCCTCTGTCGCGTAGCCATGCCCCCAATAGGCAGGCATCAGCGCGTAACCAATATCGGCGCGGCGGTACTCGCGTTCCCAATTGTAAAATCCGCAGATACCCATCAATTCGCCGCTTTCAGGCAGGCTGATGCCCCACTCCATAGCCTTTTGCTGCTCATAACGACCATTGAGCCAATCAATCATTTCAATGGCTTTTTCGTGGGTCTCCAACGGTACGTCGTTGAGAAAGCGCAGCACATCGGGCGAACTATAGATTTCCGCGATAAAGGTAGCATCATCGTGAGTGAGCTGTCGCAGTCGCAGCCGTTCGGTGACGATTTGCGGAAAATATGAGAAGTCGAAAAGTTCAGTCATGCGGCGCGGTTACGGTTGGGCGGGCGGCTTGGCATGATCCCACATGATTTGAAACTGCTTGGCCCAGTATTCAAACCAATACTGCGACTGCTGGCGTGTGATGATGATGTGCATCCGCTCTTCAATCTCATCGTTGCGATAGCCGTAAAACTCCACCGACAGCCGCCCGTTGGGGCCATCCGGGTCAACCACCAACAGGCTAAAGCCGGGGCTGTAGTCCAGCAAGCGATGTTCCATTTTGCCCGAATATTGACGGGCGAGCGCGGCAAGCGTAAACAGCGTGCTCTGAATATCACTTTGCAAGTCGTTGTACTTATCAAGCTGCTGGTGCAGGACGTTCATTGACGCCGCTTCCGTCGGGTCTTGAATGATGACATGCAGTTGACCGTTCGGCTTGCTGACGATGCTGTTGAGGTCTCTGGTGTTCTTGAGGACGTTAATGCCGGATGCCCCGTACACCCATAAAACGGTGGCATCCTGCACGAATTCACGGAACGGCTCGTAGCTCTGGCGATCTTGCAGCACTTGATCGAGTTCGACGTGCGCCTCAATGTTTTTTTGGATTTCCTGTATGACCTGCTGCGTCGAGGCGGCGATGTCAGCGCTGGTTAACTCCGAACGAGAACGAAACATCAAGATCAACAGGGCGGCAATAATCACCGTCAGTTTGTCATCAGCCAGCAGCGTGGTGCCGAACAGATCAAGGACGATCAAAATGATACCGATGCCAACAAGCGCATAGGTCTCTAAGTGCCGCCCTCTACGCAGATCATTGATGATGGTCTGGAAAAGGTTCTTCACCCCCTGCATAATCCCCCCTATTCGCTGCATGTTAATAAAGGATGCTGGTAAAAAGGCGAGTTTATAGGGCGTTCAATTGAACGCCCCTACTAATGG
>JACMMD010000719.1 GCA_014379235.1 Anaerolineae bacterium | reverse complement strand
ATTCGCTCATGGTTGGTGCTATTTCCTACTACATCTCGTCCGGGTGTCCGCCATTTTCAGGCTGCTGCGCTCGTAGGCGAATACGACCACGCCGAGCGCCAATCGCTTGCCCGAGTTCGGTGATGGTGATGTTGAGCATACTTTCGATGTCCGGCTGTTGCTGCAAGCGGGCCGCAATATCATTGACCAACGCCTGATTTTCCGCTTGCCGTTGGCTGTTGATAAAGACGCGCGCGTTTTCGAGCGCGACGGTTAGCTGGTTAATCATCTGCTGGAAGATGGCCGTGTCGGTGTCGGTGTATTGGAACGGGCGTGCATGTCCCACGCTGACCGTGCCCATCACGCGGCCACGCGCCAGCAGCGGCGCGATCATCAGCGAACGAACATTGACCTCAAACGAGTCCCACGACTCGCCCACGCCTGTATCCGCGACGTACATGAATGTTTGCGTTTCCCACACCTGCCCCATCATCGTGCCTTTGGGATCGAGGGCGGGCGCGTTATTCAAGTCAACCCATGTTTGCCCGTTTTCGTAACGGGCCACCGGGCGAATGACATCCTGCACCTCGTCCAGCATCGTAATCTGGATACGGTTGAGCATCAGCACCTGCGCGCTTTCGGTCATTGCCGTTTCGAGAATGGTCGGCAGATCGAGCGAGGCTTGCACCGACTGGCTGAATGTCGTCACGCGCTGCAACTGTTCGGCGCGCTGTTGAGCTTCGCGCAGCAGGCTTTGATTTTTGAACACGACTGCGGTTTGGTCAGCGAGGCTGCGAATGGTACGCAGCAGATTCACGTCAGTCTTGATCGGCTGCGGATGCGTAAATGCCAGCAGCCCGACCAACTGTTGATTGGCCACCATCGGCACAATCACCATCGCCCGAACGCCCCGTTGCAGCAGGCGCTCACGTTCTTCTTCTTCAAGAAACAGATCATTGGCCACATCTTGCACATCCAACACGTCGAGCGCGGGCAGCGCGGACGCCGCCGGAAACTCGCTTAACGCGATGACTTCATCTGCTGGCCGTGCGCCGTCACCATCGCTGTCGCCGCTCATGTCGCCACCAGCCACCGCGACGATGCGACCATTCGCTGCTTCGCCCGAAGACTCTGTCGATTCTGTCACCAGCACGAATTGAGCCTGAGCATAGGCGCGTCCCGAAAACTTATACAGGGCGCCCAAGATTTTCACCGCGTCGGGGTTGGTGTGGATGATGCCCGTTACGTCGTACTGCATTTGAGCGCGGTTCAGTGCGTCCGTCGTTTGCCGCAGCAGACCACGCGCTTGAATCAGCGCGCCAATCTGGTCGCCAAGGTTACGGAAGGCGTTGACCTCTTCCGTCGTAAACGTGGTTTTTGTGCGGCTCACGATGGACATGATGGCAATCGGCTTACTATCGACGGTGAGCGGCACATTGAGCAGCGATTTCACATCGTTCTCACGAAACCACTGCTGTAAAGCCTCACCGATGTTGGCAACAGGTTCGTTGAGAACGTCGTTCACCACCAGCACTGCGCCGTTCTCGATGGCTTGGCGCACCTGCGGCCCGAGTTCGTTCCAATTGGGGAGCGTTTCGTCCAACGTATACGCCGCCTCACGGTTCGCGGAAGCCAGCGTTTGCAAACGGGAGACTGCGCCGCTTGCGTCGTAATCCAACGCGGTGATGCGAAGAGAGCGTCCCGGCTGCGGAAGCATTTGCCGTGCAATAACGTCGGCCATTTCCGCATAATCTTGGTCGGCGTTGAGTTCGCTGAATGCCCGCGCCAATCGTTCGCTAATGTCCTGCGCGAAGCCCGATTCTTCGGTCAAACGGTAGACCTCAGCCAGCGCACTCACCTGATAGGCGATGCTCTGATAAGCCAGAAATTCTGGCTCGGACAGCGTCAGCTGCCCGGCGTTATCGTTGATATTCAGAATGCCGAATGTGCGCGCACCACGTCGCAGGAGCAGGCTGGCCATGCCCATCACTTGATGCCCAGCTAACCAGCTTCGCATGGTATCACTCAAGCGGCTGTCGGATTGAATATCCGCGAACAGCAGCGACAAAGGTGCTGTCGTGCTGCCGGTCAAATGGGATATTTCGTCAGCCGTGAGCGTAACCGTATCGCTGTCGCCCTGTCCGCTCTCGAATGCCTGCTGGCGATTGGCCGACGCGACAATGCGGAGTGTTCGCGGCTTATCGTCCTCATAGTCCAGCAGTCCAATCGAAATGAACTGTCCATTGCCCGCAAGCATATGGCTGGCAATCGCACTGGCCATTTCGGGAAACGTCGCGCAGTAAGCCAGCGCCGCAGATGTATCGGCTTGGCGGCGCAGAAGCGCACTTACGTCAGAAAGGGTAGGCTGATTGGTGCTAGAGGTTTGGTCGGTGTCGTTGTTGGTACTCATTACAGCGTGGCTCCTGCTGAGGCAGTGTGAGCTGGTGGGGGTAGGGCAAGGCGGTAAGTGAACGCGACAGCCGCCGCGATCAACCGCCTTGCGCGGGTATCCCGCGCTCTTACTTCCATTCCCAGACCTCTTCGCTTGCAAGCAGGCGTCGGATTTGGGTCGGAAACCGATCAGGGTCGAGCGGCTTACCGAGAAAGCCGTCGAAACCAGCCTTCTGTGCGCGCCGAAGTTGTTCGTCGCTGGCTTCGGCGGTCACAGCGCAGACAACGGTATCTTTCAAGCGCGGGTTGGCTCTCAGCTTTTGAAGGGCTTGATAACCATCTTCATAGGGCAAGCGAATGTCCATCAGAATCAGGTCGATTCGCGGCAAAGTGTCCGCGAATTGGACGACCTGCCAGCCGGATGTTTTCCACTCACAGCGCTGCACGCCCATAAATGCCAGCATCCGCGCGATCAGTACGAAGTTGGGTACATTGTCCTCGACCACGAGGACATGCGCCTCGCTGGGTTCAATCGAGATCGGCGTCTGCGGATTGTTAGCTTGAACGTCGCTCATGACGACTCCTGATGAAATTGATCACTTCGTCTGGAAACTTATCTACGTCGATGGGTTTGCGAATGTAGCCGTCGCAGCCCGCATCAAGACTGCGATCCCGGTCGCTGTCCATCGCGTTGGCGGTCAACGCCACGATGAGAATATCATTCAACGACGGCAGGCTGCGGATGCGGCGCGTTGCCGTCAAGCCATCCATTTCGGGCATACTTAAATCCATGAGGATCAAGTCGGGAGGCTGCGCCAGCGCCATCTCGAT
>JACMMD010000718.1 GCA_014379235.1 Anaerolineae bacterium | reverse complement strand
GAGCCATGTTGTTAATCTCACCAAGTTGAACTCCTATCAAGATAGCCTTAAATATAGTGCCTTAGAGGTCACATGAAAACACGGCTTCTCTTCCTGTGTACAGCGATTTTGTTGGTCATGTTCATTTTATCGGAGCGGGTCGTTCCCGTAAGCGCGGAGCAAGTTTCAGCGCAGGAAACCGGGACGTGTCCGGCGCTGCTCGAAGATGCGTTGGCGCAGATGAATTCAAACTGCGGGTCAATGGGTACGAACAGCGTGTGCTATGGCTACCGTGATGTGGTGGCCACGTTCAGCGAACCGATGCCTGACGACTTCTTCGATCAACCTGCCGACCTTGCGCCGCTTGAAACGCTGGCATCACTGCAAACCACGCAGTTCAACAGCGAACAAAATCAATGGGGCGTGGCGATGTTGAAGCTGCGCGCCAACCTGCCCAACACGCTGCCCGGTCAGTCGGTTATTTTCGTGCTGATGGGCGATGTCAGCCTCGAAAATGCCGTTCCGATAGATGAAGCGTTCATCCCGCCAGACCCGCTGCCTATTCTCAGCACGGGCAGCGCGAATATCCGCAGCGGGCCGGGCACAAACTGGAACGTGATTGGCAGCGCTGCGGCGGGCAGCGAACTGCTGGCGGATGGCTTTAGCGCTGATCAGAACTGGATGCGGGTTCAGGTCGATGATCGCTACGGTTGGGTCAACCGCGCACTGCTTGACCTCAGTGCGCCGCAAGTCGAGGGCTTGCCGGTCATCGATTATGAGCGGCGCGTGCCGATGCAAGCGTTCACTTTTCAAGCGGGGATTGGCCAACCGATTTGCGGTCAAGCGCCGAATCAACTGCTGGTGCAGGGACCGCGAGATACGCTGATCGACCTGAACGTGAACGGCGTGGATGTCACCATTGGCTCAACCGTGTCGTTCCGCCAGCCCGCGCAAGATCAGATGCAGTTGATGGTTCTGGAAGGCAACGCTTATGTGAACGGCGATCAGCATATACCCGAAGGCTTTAGCGCCGTCGCGCCTGTGCTGATAGACGATGGCGGCACTGATGCGCCGACCAGCGCTGGCGGTGGCGACGATGACGACGATGGCGGCCTTAATCAGTCTGGCAGCGACGATGCAGAATGGTCGCAGATTCGCCCGATGTCCAGCGACGAACTCAGTTCGGCGCAAGCGTTGGAAGCATTCTCTGACGATGTGCTAAATTACAGCGTCGATGTCCCCGATGAGCCGGTTGATCCATCCGATGTGGATAACGAAAACGGCGCTGACGGTCTCGACAGCGACGACGATTTCGATGATGCGGATGACGACAGCATCGATGATAGTTCAGAGGACACCGTAGACGACATCGGTGACGACGGCAGCGATGAAAGCATAGACGATGGCGCGGATGACGGCGGTGGTAACGACGACAGCGGAGATAACGGCGGAGACGAGTAGCCCGTAATCCCGCGTTTGAGTGTCGGGGCAAGGGAAGCGTTTACACACGCATCCTCTTGCCCCGATTTATGGATAGCGGCTTATCTCGGCTGCCAGCTAAAGGCATCACCCTTCATCGTCACATGCCCCAGCGCCGGCCACGGCAGGTGATAACCCATCAGCAGTAGATTTTCGCGGGCTGCCCGCTCGAACAGCGCATAGCGTGTTTGCGCGGCGACATCCGGCTGCTTGTCGAATGTAGGCGACCAATCGGGATGGGCGGCTTGGAACGCGAGATGAGCAGTGTCCGCCATGTGCAGCATCCGCTCGCCGTTAGATTCCAGCGGCAGCGCCATCTGTCCGACGGTATGTCCCGGCGCGAACACGGCACACACTCCCGGCGTGATCTCTGCATCCGGTTCGAAAATGTCCAAATGATCCTCTATTGGCAGCAGCTTAACGCGCTGCGCCATTTGCGGGTCGTCGCTCTTGTCGATCTCGCCCATCCAATAATCCCACTCGATTTGACCCATGCTGTAACGGGCATTCGGGAATGTCAGCGCGCCATCGTCGCCAACCAGTCCGCCGATGTGGTCGCGGTGACAGTGGGTGATGATGACACGGGTGATGTCGGCAGGGTCAACGCCTTCTTTTTGCAGCATGTCGAGAAGCTGCGAGCTTTCACCGCCGAGTCCGGTGTCTATGAGGATGGTTTGTCCAGCGCTGCGAATCAACAGCAGATTGATGCACATGACGAACGGGGCACCGCTTTCGTCCGCCGCCTGCATGACGGTTTCCGTTGCAATGTTCGGAAAGAGATTCTTGGCGAGTTGTTCATCGCCCGGATTATAGGCATCGCAAAGGTTGGCACACTGCAACTGCCCAACTTGAAAATGGTGGATGTCACCGATCATACTGTATCTCCTCGTTGGCTTGCGCTTTGGACTGTGGTTCGTGGTCTATTATAACGCTCAACACTGCGCCACTGCGCCATTCGTGCTACACTAAAATTGATCGAAGCACAGAGCAAAAATAGTCGCTTTTTCGAGGCGGTTCATGAAAATATATCGTTCGCTTTTCGCTGCTTTGTCGGTTGTGTTGATGATTTCGAGCGTGGGCGCGACGAATAATGCAGTTTGCCCTGCGCTGGTCGAAGTCGCGCTGGCTACCTTGAACACCAACTGCGGCGCGATGGGTGTCAACAGCGCTTGTTACGGCTACGACAACGTATCGGCTACTTTTACCGAGCCGATGCCCGACGATTTCTTCGATCAACCGTCCGACCTTGCCCCGCTCGAAACCTTACGTTCAATCCGCACCGCGCCGCTGGATGTCGAGAACAATCAATGGGGCGTCGCCATGATGAAGCTGCGCGCCAATATCCCCAACACGCTTCCCGGCCAGTCGGTGGTTTTCGTGCTGATGGGTGATGTCACCGTTGAGAATGATGTCGCGCCGGAACAGGTCGCGCAAGAACCCGATCCGGTTGCGGTTACGGCGCTGACGGGCGCGAACATTCGCAATGGGCCGGGCACGAACTGGAATTTGATCGGCAGTGTGCCCGCCGGAACGGAACTATTGGCCGACGGTTTCAGCCTCGATCACAACTGGCTGCGCGTCCCTCATGCGGAACATTTCGGCTGGATCAATCGTGAACTGGTGAACAGCCCGACGCAGATCGACAGCTTGCCTATTCTCAGCCGTGATCGCCGGACGCCGATGCAAGCCTTCTCCTTCCAAACCGGAATCGGTGAACCTGTATGCGGCGAAGTGCCCAATCAACTGCTGGTACAAGGCCCGCATAACACGCGCATTGATTTGACCGTCAATGGTATGGACATCAGCATCGGCTCGACGGTGGCTTTTCGCCAGCCCGCGCAAGATCAGATGCAGCTTCTTGTGCTGGAAGGCGCGGCTTACGTCGGTGATGATCTGATTGTGCCGCAGGGCTACAGTGTGACCGCGCCTATTACGGCTTTCACGCCCATTTTGAGCGAAGATTCTGCCGACGATAGTTCTGATGGCGAAGACGGTGGCGAAACAGACAGTGTTGAGTGGACAGCGCCGCGTCCGATCACGCTGGACGAATTGACGGCGTTCGAGCCTGTGGAGAATGTCTCGACGGACGTGCTGAATTATGAGGTCGATGTGCCGCAGCAGCCCGCAAATCCTGTCGATCTGCCTGCTGTTCTGATCGACATCAGGGAGAATACGGAAGTGGTAACAGCCGATACAGTTGATCCCACTGTGATTGACGATGTGGTGGTCAACGATGGCAGTGATGATGTGCGCGGCGGAACGACGATCAATAACGATGACGGTGACAGCAAGCACGAGTCGGCTGGCGATAACGACAGCAGCGATACGACAGACAGTAACGATGGGTCGGATTCGGACACAGGCGAGACAACCTATGGGAACGCTGAATACAGTGCGGTGAACCCCAATAACAGCAGCGGTAGGGGGACGACTGCGGGATAAGCGCGGGTAAGGATGTAATATTAAACCAACGATGTTCCCCCTAACGTTAGAGTGTGATTTGTGTTAAGCACGTCTTAACGTGTAATACGTAATATT
>JACMMD010000717.1 GCA_014379235.1 Anaerolineae bacterium | reverse complement strand
TGGCTATAAAGAAAGTGGAGTGGGACTGACATTCCACATAGACTGACATCAAACGGCGAGGGGCGTTTGTTGCGAAACGCCCCGCCGTGTCAAATTAAGTTATGAGTGAGGAGTTATGAGGGTTGAGTACCTGATTACTTGTTTCACGTTGTTCGTCGCCGCAGGCTAAAGCCGTGCGGCTAAGGGTAAGACACGCGCACTAAAGGCGCACCAAAACAAGCGGCTTTCCTGTCTCTGCCCCTTCAGCAGGCGTGGTTTTTCGGCAGCCAGACGGCGGCTTCGCGTAGCCTCTGGCACCATTTAGCAATCGAGGTATGAGTATTTTTTACTCATCACTTTTACCTCATCACTCATCACTATCTAGCGATAGATGATCTCCACCCATTCATCACTCAGCAAATCAACGCGGAACTCTAAAATCGGCTGGTCGAGGCTGTAGCTGGTGATCGGTTCCGGCGAGGCGCTGATGACCTGCGCGCCGAGGGGCAGCGTCACCTGAACGTTAACCACTTCACCGAGCATTCCGGGCTGTTTTTGCAGCAAGAGGCGATAGCGCTGGAACGCGCCCACATCTTCCACCAACGGCGGTGTCTCATAGCTGATCTGGAAACGCTCCGCGCCGTCGTAGGCGATTTCAAACGGTGTGGTGACGATGGTGTGTGTTTCTTCGGGAACAACCGCTGGCTCTCTGAAGAAGTTGTTCGTGCTGGAAACCGTCGTCCCGGCGGGTAAGAACACCTGCATAATGCTGCGATAATCAATCGGGCCGTGGTTGGCGGGGTCAACGGCGGGGTCTTCGTCCGCGAGATAGGCTGGATAATCGTAGGCAATCGAGGCGCGTCCCGCCAGCGAACCATCGTCGTTGATAATCACGTCGTAGGTCAGTTGGCGAATGATCGAGTGGTTCGACTTGTTGCCGAGATTGGCATCAGCGATCATCAGGTAATCGTGGTCGGTGGCGGGCGCTTGCGACCCTGACCAGCCGAGCAGTTCAACAGCGCGGTTGAGGTCTTCATCGGTGAAATACAGCATGATGTGGCGCTCTTGCAGCGCTTGTAGTGTCGCGCCAAGCAGTAGTGTACTGCGTTCTTGATCGCGGTCTATCGACTGCCAATCCTCGAAAATCTGACGGTACATGGCCGCCAGAAAACGCTTGTGCAAAAGCTGGCCTTCGCCGGATGCGCGAATGGTGTAGACCACTTCGCGGAAATTATCGGGCGTGACGATCACGTTATAGTTGGGCACTTCGACGCTGCCCAGCGCGGACAGCAGGTATTCAAAGCCAGCGATGTCTATCGAAATCACGCCATCGACAGGCGCAGCGGGGTTGTTGCCGTTGTCATAGAACCACGCCGACATTTGCGCTGTCTGCGGGAAGTCTGCGTGCCAACTGCCATCCCACGCTGCGTACACCGGATTTTCGTATTGAAGCCACCAATCGGGCACGTCGATTTCGTCGCCCATGCTTATGGGCGGCGGGTTCGGACTGGTGACTGTGGTCGGCGCATAGTCATAATCGGCGACTCGTGCCGCTCGAACCGTCATCCAACCATAGGTGCTGATATACCCGCCCGACGGACGGATTTCGTCGCTGTTCTGCACAAGGAACAGATAGCTTTGCGTCTCCGAGAGGCCCAGCGCCCGCGTCAGCAAGTCTGGCGCGTTAATGAGAATTTCGTTGATCGACTGTAACTGCGCGTGATAGTCCACGAGGTCGTTGACGTTCAGCAGCAAATTGGGCGAAACGCCCTGTGTGTTGATGTCCTCGATTTTGGCCTGCGCGTCGGTGAGGGTTTCGCCAGCGCGGATAAAGCGTCCGCGTCCGATACGCAGCAGTTCAACCACACGCTCGCCGGACGAGATTTGCGCGGTGAGTGTTTCTTCATTGTCGCCGGAAACGAGGAAAAATATCGTCGGCTGCAAGCCTGTCAGCATATCTGACGCGGCATCCGCGAGTGCTTCCGCTGCTTGTAACGTCCCCAATGACGCGGCCACATCAGCGTTGAATGAGGCAACCGGGCGCAGGAAAAACGTCTGCTGCTGCGCGCCCGCGAAGCTGCGCCGAACTTCATCGACGCTGGTTTGCAAGCGGTTGAAATCCTGCATCGTCCACTCTGTACCGGGACGGTTGCTCAATGTAGACAAGATACGGGTCAAGCTGGCTACTGAATACTGCACCTGACTGTTGGCGTTGGCGGCCAGCGCCATACCGCCTACCAGCACCACGGAAATCACCGTAAACAGCGTAATGAGCACCACGCGCCACTTCACATGGCGGGTAATCTGCTTATTGAGCTTTCGCAGTGGGCGCGGCAGCTTGGAGCGCGAACGCCGAAGATTCCTGCGTACAGGCTCCATATCGGGCGATTGAAGCGTATTAAATTCTGACATTCAAAAACCGATCTGCCTAAGAACAACACGCATATTGTAGCGCTAGAGTAGGGAGCTTGTTAGCCCTTAGCTGTTAGCTCTTAGCCTTTAGCTTTTTGTTTCTAGCTAATTGCTAACGGCTAATCGCTCTTAGCTAATCCGCTGAAAGTGTGTAACCTTGCCCGCTGCTCGTCGCTGCAGTGAGTTCGTGGAGTTGAGCAAGTGGTTCGCTGCCATTAGCCGCGCCGCTGTCGAAGCCTTCTTTGAGCAGCCGCCGGACGTGCTGCAAGAAAAGCGGCGCATTGAAAGCGGATGTGTTGGCTTCCGTCCATGTGTTGAGCTTGATGATATTGGGGTGCAGCGTTTCTACCGGATTTTCCAGCGTGTCGTAAAGCTCTTCGTGCATCTTCTCGCCGGGCCGGATGTGGGTGAACTTGATGTCGATATCCTCATACGGACGCAGCCCGCGCAGGCGGATCATGCGCTCGGCCAGATCGACAATCCGCACGACTTCGCCCATTTTCAAGATGAAAATGTCGTCGCCGTTGGTCAAACACGCGGCATGAATGACAAGGTTGACTGCTTCGGCGGTACTCATAAAGTAGCGCGTCATGTTCGGATGCGTGACCGTCACCGGGCCGCCAACATCAATCTGGCGCGTGAAGGTCGGCACGACGCTGCCACGACTGCCTAGCACATTGCCGAAACGTACCGATGTAAACAGGGTCTGCGGCGCGCTGGCGTGATTGCCGTTCGTGCCATTTGTCGAGCCGTTCGTGCCGCTGCCTGTGTAGCTGCCTTGCTGCGACAGCGCGTGCAGGATGACCTCGCAAACGTGCTTACTCGCGCCCATGACGCTGGACGGGTTGACGGCCTTATCGGTGGAGATCAGCACAAAACGTTCGACGTGATGCGCCCGCGCCAGTTCAGCCAGCCGCAGTGTGCCGCCGACGTTAACGCGCAGGGCCTCGTTCGGATGATACTCCAACATCGGGACGTGCTTGTAAGCCGCCGCGTGGAAGATGATTTCCGGGTTATAGCGGGCGAACACGGGCTTGATCGACTCGTCCACCGAAATATCGGCCAGCACGGGGATAAGCCGTTCTTTGGGGAACTTACTTTCGAGTTCGGTAATCAGATCGTGCAGGCCGCTCTCATTGTTGTCCACAACGATCACTTTGAGCGGGTCATAATCCATGATCTGACGGCACAACTCCGAGCCAATCGAACCCGCCGCGCCCGTCACCATAATGACTTTGCGGACAATCGGTGTCAGGTCAACTGCTTCGTGGCGGCTGACGATACTGCGCCCAAGCAAGTCCTCAGCCTGAACGTCGCGCAGCAAAACGGTGTTGGTTTTGGCGTTCATATGCTCGAAAACGTCGGGGATAACTTTGATGCGGGCCTTCGTGCGTTCGCAGAAGCTCAGGATGGCGCGAAATTCGGGGCCGGGGATATTGTGAATGGAGACGATAATCAGGTCAACGTCGTAGGCTTCGACCAAACGCGGGATGTCTTCACGCCCTGCGAGGACGCGAACGCCCTCGATATACATGCCCTGTTTGTTTTTGTCGTCATCTATAAAGCCGACAATCGACAGGTCATTGCTAGGGAAGCGGTGCTTCATGCGCCACGCCAAGATTTGACCGCTTTCGCCAGCGCCGACGATCAAGGCGTGGGTTTTGGCTTTGGGAAACTCGTGATTCCAGATCACGCGCCAGCGCCACGACGCGCCGCTGATGAGCCGTGAGCGAAAGCGCACCGCGATCAAGCCGCTGACTGACAGCGTGTTGCCGAGAAGAACCACGCTCAACGGAATGGGACGCGGCTCGAGCAGCAGCGTGAAGGCCACCATCACGACTGTCGCGGCCAATACCGCACTGATGATGACGGTGATACCGTGTCCACTGGTGCGCGACCAGATGCGATGATACACGCCGAACACGTACAGCGAACCGACGATGATGATAATAGCGAAGATGAAAAATTCCGTGCCCTGTATAAAATCTAAGGGCACACTGACAGCACGGGCGGAGAAAGCAGCGATATAAGCAAGGAGAACAATTCCGACATCGGCCAGCGCGGACTGGATCGCATGTTTAACATGATGACGGGGAATGGTTGTGTGGATAATGCCGCGACTCTGCTTTAACATACTGCGGCCCACCCCTCGATACAAACTGACATGAAGCCGGCCCCCGACTCAGGCGCTTTGCTGACAAGCGCTCGAAGTTCTGATTAATGGTGACATTTTTAACAGTTATTAGCGATCAGCCTTTAGTCAGGCTAACCCCTTATCACTAATTGTAACATAAGAGAAACCGCGCACCAGCTTAAACGCGGTCTCCTGTTACGTGAGTTGTTAGGATTCTGTAGGCGTTGCGCTAGGGTCAGTTGGCTCCGTTACCGCCGTTTTTGTTGTCGCCGCCTTTGTCCTTATCTTTCTTCGTGTCAGCGTAATAGCCGTAGCTGTAGCCGTAGGCGTAATATTCGTCACGCGCATTCACGTTGTTAAGCACCACGCCCTTGAGCGCTCCGCCAACGTTTTCGATTTCCTGTTTGGCCTTGATGGCCGCCATGCGCCGTGTTTTACCCGCGCCCAGCACGAGGATCACTTCGGCGTTGGTGGTGGCCGCCAGCACGGAGCTATCGGCCACCGCGAGGCATGGCGGGCTGTCGATCAACACCACGTCCACATTGGACGAGGATAGGATTTCGGTCATCCAGCGCTGCATCAACGCCGAGCCGAGAATTTCCGTCGGATTATCCGGGATAAAGCCGCTGGTGATGACGCGCAAGCGCGGCACATGGGTCGATTGTAAAACCTGTGTAAGCTGCGTGGAAATTTCGGTTTCGGTTTTGTCGGTGTTCGCTTGTGGGGCCGCGCCATTCTTGGGCGGGCTGGCCAGCAGCAGCGAGGTCAAGCCGATGCCGTTATCCAACCCGAAAATCTCATGGACACGCGGCTTGCGTAAGTCGGCATCGACCAGCAGCACACGCAGCCCCGCCGAAGCCATCGTCACGGCAAGATTAGCGGTGGTGACGCTCTTGCCCTCAGATGCGCCGGGGCTGGTGACGAGGTAAATCGACTTACGCTTCTCGTCTTTGGAAAACAGCAGGTTGGTTCGCAGCTTTCGATAGCCTTCCGCTATCGGTGACTGCGAGTTCTGACTGGCGATCAGCCGATCCGCATATTTATCTTTGGGCTTGCCGAACTTCATAATCACACCGAGAACGGGCAGCGCCAGCATTTCGGTTGCTTCAAGCGAAGTCTTAATCGTATCGTCAAGATATTCGAGGAACACCACGACTGCCAGCGCCAACACCGCGCCCGTTGCCGCACCAACCAGCGCGGTAGTGATCGGGCTGCTGCCAGTTGCGCCAGTGGGGATGCGCGCATGTTCTACAATGTCTAGCGAGTTCGTGCGGCGTTGAAGGTTGGCAATCGTCTCGGTGAACGACGCGATTGTTCCCGATGCGGCATTCACCTGATTAATCAGGTCGGAGCGCTGATCGCGCAGGAGTGCCAATTCATCCGCGTCATCAGCCACTGCAAGCTGGCCTTCAATTGCGGACAGCTCCACCCGCGACTGTTGAAGCTGTTCGTTGAGTGCGTCGATTTGTAATTGTGCCAGTTCGATCTGGCTTTCTTGATCGGGCGTGAGGTTGGACGGGCTGTTGCGAACCAGTTCCTCGGCTACACCGTTGGCCACATCTGCCGCCAATACGGGATCCGTCGAATCCACATTGAGGATAAACAGCGACGTGCCTAGCACGGTGTCAACGTCAATCATGTTGGCCAGCGCGTCGGCGCTTATCGGCATATCCATGCGGTCAACGACTGCCTGTAACAGGTCGTGCATTTTGACCAATTCAGCATAGGTGGTCGTGAGTTCAATGCCCGCGCGGATTTCACTGGCATTGGGGTTGGGCGCATCCATGAAAGTACCGATTGCCATAATCGCTTGCGCCCGGTAGATTAGAGGCTGCCCACTGGTGCTTACGTAACTCACGCCGCCACCAATGAAAGCCGCCACGAGGATAAGCCAGAGCCATTTACGAAATATACGAAAATATTGCGCCAGTTCCATCGAGAGGTTTCCTGTTTACTTACGTGAGCCGTGCGATCTTGATCCGCACGTCTTGTCACAAAAAGGTTGACGGTTCAACGTTGCTTACCGATAGTTGTCTGCTGTATGCTTGGTGTTTGAGCGACTTAAAACCAAATTGTTCCGCCGCTAATGATAACCCACCGACTATCGCCTATGTCTAAGGATACCATCTCTATGCGCCACTCATGCCGTTTGATCCCTGCGGCCTTGCTGCTGTTGTGGGCGTGGACTGCTCCTATAAGCAGCGCGCAGTCCGGTAACGAGTCTGCGCCGGAAACCTGTTCTGCCTTGATGGCCGCCGCCTTATCGCAAGCCTCAAGCTCGTGCAGCAACCTTGAGCATGATACGGCTTGCTTTGCCTACGACAATGTTACAGCCACCTTTGCCACAGATAATAGTCCCAATGGCGATGACCTTGCAGCAGAAAACGAACCGGAATTTAACGAACCGGGTGATACGATTGCTACTGCAACGTTAGAAAACTTTAGCACTTCCGCGCCGGACTTGCCACAGTCAACACTAGGTTTCGGAATTCTTAATATTCAGGCTGATCTGCCAATCTCGCTGCCGGAGTCGGTTCACATGATGCTGATCGGCGCGGCGCAGATCGAAAATGGTGTCCCGCCGAATCGGGCGCTGCAACTGCCGCAGTCCCCGTTGGAAGTACGGGTGTCGAGCGAAACCAACTTGCACAACATTCCCGACAATGACGCTCCGGTTGTCGGTCAGGTCAGCGCGGGTACACTGCTGCAAGCCGATGGTGTGAGCGCGAATTCGCTGTGGCTGCGCGTTTATTTCCCGAACACCAGCCGCGTGACCGCATGGGTCAGCCGTTCGTGGTTGGAAGCAGATCTCGACACCGCGAGTTTGCCGATTATCACGCCGGAGAGCCATTCACCGATGCAGCGTTTCTTTCTTTCTACTGAAACCCCAGTCTCGACGTGCATCGACGAGGAAGATGCCGCCCAACTGCCACCATCGCTGCTGCTGGTACAGGGGCCGAGCGGGACAGAGATCACGCTGACGGTCAACGAGGTCAATGTCAGCACCGAAGCTACGATGGCCATGCAATCCGATCTGGAGAACGGCCTGCGTATCTTCGCGCTGGATGGCGATGTGCGCGTCTTCCCTGATACGCCCGAAGAAGTAACCGTGCCATCGGGGTCGTTCATCGCGTTCTGTCAGGAAGGCGAGCTTGATCTGGGTATCGACGATGAGGGAGACGATTTCCGTGTCAGCGGCGACTGCGCGATGGGTGGGGTGATACAACAGTGTTACTTAGCGAACGAAGTCGGCTTGGAACGCCTGTCGCTGCTGCCAACGATTCTGCTGAATAAGCCCGTGACCATACCCCCCCAGTGTTTCACGGCTACCATCAGTACGGGCGAAGAGCCGGAGTTTGTTGAAATCTGCGTTCCGGCGGATGGCATCGGCACGGCGGGCTGTGTGATGATGAGTGTGCGCTATCGCCCGGACTTGATCGACCCGCAGACCGGACGGCCCGTGATCTTGCCGCCGAATGACAGCACGGCGGGCGAGTGAACGCAGCGCATCATATGAAACTGAGGACAACTTGACCGAAACCGAAATCGACGCATTAGCGCGTCCGCAGCCGACAGCCGCGCCGATTATCAACATCATTCAACCGTCGAAGGGTTGGGTTTCGCTCAAGCTGCGTGAAGTGTGGGAATTCCGCGAACTGCTGTATTTTCTGACGTGGCGCGACATCAAAGTACGCTACAAACAAACGCTGTTCGGGGCAGCGTGGGCCATCATTCAGCCGTTCTTCACGATGATCGTGTTCAGCCTGTTCTTTGGGCGGCTGGCGGACATTCCATCGGATGGCATTCCTTATCCCATTTTCAGTTATGCCGCGCTGCTGCCGTGGACGTTCTTCGCCAACGGACTCATGCAGTCCTCGAACAGCCTCGTCGGCAGTTCCAGTCTCATCAGCAAAGTGTATTTCCCGCGCTTGATCGTGCCGTTTTCGGCTGTGTTGAGCGGCCTGCCGGATTTCCTGATCGCGTTTGTGGTGCTGATCGGCATGATGGTGTATTACGGGTTGTATCCGACGCTGGCATCGCTGTTCTGGCTGCCAGTATTCATCGTGCTGGCGCTGATTACGGCGACGGGAGTGGGCTTATGGTTGTCGGCATTGAACGTTGAGTTCCGCGACATCCGCTACATCGTACCGTTTTTGATTCAGTTCTGGCTGTTTGCGACTCCAGTGGCTTATCCGGCCAGCTTGCTTGAGGAACCGTGGCGCACGCTCTACGGCTTAAATCCGATGGTGGGCGTGATCGAAGGATTCCGCTGGGCACTGTTGCAGTCGGGCAGCCCGCCCGGCCCGATGGTACTGGTCTCCGCGCTGGCATCGGTGTCCGTGCTGGTGAGCGGGCTGTTTTACTTCCGCCGCATGGAAAAGACCTTCGCCGATATTGTATAAGCAGCGATGAGTGATGAGCAGAACTTCAACGGCTGAGGGTTCAACAAATAACCCCTCCCTAAATCCCTCCCCGCAAGCGGAGAGGGACTTTGCTCCCCTTCCCTGCTTGCGGCTGGGAGGACAATGGGCGGGGGAAGGGGTTAAAGGAGGCATCAACTTGATGCCTGTTGGGTCAACAGCTTTAGAACCTCTGGCGCGCAGTCTGATTGATTACCATCAGACTAACGACTAATGAGTTTGCTTTTACTCATCATTCATACCTCATTACTCGTTACTGAATGGCTAGAGGCTATTGAATGACTGATCTTGCGATCCGTGCAGAAAATCTTGGCAAGCGCTACCGTATCGGTGGGCGCAAAAAAGGCTATCGTACTCTGCAAGAGACGATCCTTAACATGGCCAGCGCGCCGGGCCGCTTGCTGCGCCGCCGTATCCCCGACGAAGAAATCTTCTGGGCGCTGCGTGAGGTGTCGTTCGAGATGCGGCAGGGTGATGTACTGGGCGTGATTGGCCGCAACGGCGCGGGCAAATCGACACTGCTCAAAGTCCTGTCACGCATCACCGAACCCACTGAAGGCTTCGCGGAAGTTCGCGGGCGCATTGCTTCGCTGCTGGAAGTCGGCACAGGCTTTCACCCGGAGTTGACCGGACGCGAAAATATTTTCCTCAATGGCGCGATATTGGGCATGAAGCGCACCGAAATCAGCCGGAAATTTGATGAAATCGTGGACTTCGCTGGCAGCGATGCGTTCATCGACACGCCCGTCAAACACTATTCAAGCGGCATGTATTTGCGGCTGGCGTTCGCGGTGGCTGCTCATCTTGAGCCGGAAATTCTGGTTGTGGACGAGGTACTGGCCGTCGGTGATGCCGAGTTTCAAAAGAAGTGTCTGGGCAAATTGACCGATGTCTCACGCGAGGGGCGCACCGTCTTATTCGTCAGCCACAATATGTCGGCCATCAGTTCACTGTGCAATCAAGGCATCGTCATGGATCATGGCCGTATTGCCTTTGAAGGAACGGCGCAAGAGGCGGTCTCACTCTATTTGGAAGGCAATACACGGGTGCAAACTGCTGCTGACCTTAGCGGTGTGCGTCACAAAGGCACGGGCAAAGCACGGTTGCAAAACATCACGCTGTTATCCGAGCATCCCGATGGCAGCTTTCCGAAAATGGGCGACGATATCGCGTTTACGGTGCAGGTGCGCGCCCTAGCCGAGATTCGCAATGCGACCCTGTGTCTATTCATTTACGACCATCTCGGCTCACGTATCATCGACGCGACCACAGCGATGCTGCGCCAGACGATATCGCTGCAAGCGGGCGAAGAAAGCACATGGCGCTTTGATTTGTACGATGTGCTGCTGCGACCAGCGCGCTACCAAATCGAACTTTCGTTGGTAACAGAGGGCATTGAGGTTTATGATTGGGTGCAAGAAGCGCTCGCCTTCGATGTACTGCTCGATTCACAAAATACCTATGGCGTGTGGGATTATCCCGGCAGCTATCGTTGCAGGTTTAACATCTCGCGGGTCGAGGTTAACGAGATGAACGGCGCATCAGGCACATCAGCCAACCAAGGCTGAACTGTTTTTCAAGGCGCTTGAACACGGAGACATTGGTTAATGTCGCAGCATCCGAAACCGCAACTCATCCATATTCTTCGCACCCTGAGCGGCGGTGGGCCCCCACGACTTGTACTCGGTCTTATCAAGAGCCGTACCTTAGCCGATTACCGCCATACCGTCGTTACTCTGCATGATATTCGCGGCGATCAAGGGGACATGTCAGCAGAATTTCGAGACGCGGGTGTCAGGGTGCTGTCGTGCCAACCAGCGCTGTTCAACGTGGTACCCCATAAACGGCTGCGGCTGTGGCTTCGCAATAACACCTACAACTTATTAGGCTGGCAGTTAGCGCGAGTGCTGCAACGGCTGGGCGATGGTGTCGTCCATTCACAGACCGATTACGCGCTGCACTCGCAGGCCACGGCTATCGTTGCTTCTGTTGGTGCGCCGTTCATCTGGACATTGCAGGGTTTCGTCAGCGCGAAACGAGACGACGAACTCGCCGCCGCCATGACCATCTGCCAGAAAGGCGGTGCGCGTGTGGTGGCCGTATCCGAGGCCGTGAAGCGCGACCTTCTACTGCGTTCGACGCTGCCCACCGATCAATGCCGCGTGATCTACAACGGCTTCAGCCCGTCGCGGTTGGATTCGCAAGCCGTCCGCGACGAAGGCTGGCGCAGGCATCAAGGCATACCGCCCGATGCGATTGTGTTCGGCGCGCTCGGACGCCTGAGTTCGGAGAAGGGCTATCATCTACTGCTGGATGCGTTGTCGCGGTTGGTAAAGCAGGGCATTCCGGCCTATGCGCTGCTGGTCGGTGAGGGCCCCGCCCGTGAAAGTCTCGAAGCACAAATCGTGCGGTTGGGACTGCAATCACACGCGCATCTCATCGGTTATCAAGCGGACATCGCCTTTTACTTGAAGCAGATGGACGTGTTCGTGATGTCCTCGCTGGTAGAAGGTCTGGGTATCGCGCTGATCGAAGCGCTGTCGTTCGGACTGCCGTGCATCGTAACACGGGTAGGCGGAATGCCTGAAGTCTTGAACAACAGCGACGATGACAGCGATAACGGCATGATCGTCAACCCGACAGTCGATGCGCTGACGCAGGCCATGACCACGATGCTGGACACCGAAACACGCCAAACCTACGGTCAGCGTGGAGCGGCGGTGGCGCAGCGTTTCACGCTCGAACACTGTGCCGAACAGTATTCAGCACTCTATGAAGAAGTGTTGAAATCACAGCAGCATGAACTAAGACGGTGAAGATGACTTCGTTTGCGCCGGAAAACCGCCTCAAATCGCCGCTCGACATCAGGTGGCAGCGCTGGCTGTTCTGGTTGGCGCTGATTTACACGCTCGTCGCGCAACTGCCCACGCTGTCGCCGTACCGCATCACCCGCGTCGATGACATGGTAATCACTGATTCATCCTACATGCTGGCCACAGGCGCATCACCCGTGCCCGCGTCTCAAATATGGGGGCGCTTTCTGCCGGAGATGGCCACGATCAACATGCACTACTCGCCGCTGTATTTCTACGTCGAGGCGGCGGCGCTGCGCTTGTTTGGCTTCTCACTACTGACGACCAGCGCGCTGCACGTCGGCATACGAGTGCTGTCGGCCATCGTGTTCTACGTGCTGTGTAGGCGGGCGGGCCTCGCGGTGTGGGCCAGCGCCGGATTGATGATCGCGTGGGCCACATTCGCGGATAGCGAAGTCGGACGCCCCGAAGACTTCGCGCTGTTGTGCAGCGTGGGCGCTTTGTGGGCGCTGTTAAGGCCTGAACCGTCGCGCTGGAAGATCGTTCTCGCGGGCGTGTTGAGCGGGGCGGCATTCCTCGCTCATCCGGTGGTGCTGTTCGTGTGCGTACCCGCCGCGCTGGTGGTGATCTGGCTGTATTTCACCAATTATCGGCGGCGCATCGCGGTAGTTTATCTGCTGGTCACGGGGGCGGTTTGCTCACTGTGGCTGTTGTGGATTATCCCGTACTATAACGAGTTCGTGGCGGTCTTTTTGGGGTTTGCTCTGCCAACCGCCGCCGCTGAGAGCTACGGAGATGGTCTGTATAGCTGGCTGTATTTCGTGGTCGTAGGCTACCCCGACAGCGGCATCTGGCAGTATACGCTTGTGCCGATGTTGGCGCTGCTCGTGGTTATCACTGCCGCTACGCCAGCGCAAAAGCGGCGTTTGTACCGATTTGCACCCCTGTTGGTGCCGTTGACTTTGCTGCTGCTGCTCGGACGAAACTCTGCGCGACATTACATGATACCATTACTCGCCGTCAATTTGCTGCTGATGCTGGCCATCGCGGCGGGACAATACGCCGCCGCGCAAACGGCTCAACCTGTGCCGCGCCGCCGATGGGCCACGTTGGCGCTTGGCGGGCTAACGCTGCTGATCGCGGGGCAGATCGGCCTGCACGTCATCCGCGAAGCCGCTTACGGTGCGGGTGATGTGCTGTTGTTTACGCGCTGCGGCGTCGATCTGCATCCCGACGTTTTCGCCGCTATCCCTACTGGCGAGGCCGTACTCACCAACAACCCGTACTCGTTCTATCGCCTACGTCGTGACCATCCGCTTTATTGGCCGGGCGGTGTCGTTGGCGAACTGCCTTCTGGCCGGCGCTATGAAGTGAACTTCGACGACATCGACTGGTTGGTGCTGGAAGATGGCATCAATGAGAACCCCACGCTGCGCGGCGGACGCTTTAGTAACGACAGCAGCCCGCAGTATTTCAACAGCAATTTCACGCTCGTCACGCGCTCCACACTGGATAGCTGCCGCGACGACTCCGGCTTGATCAGCTACGGCGGGCGCGGTGTCCCGACAGTATTGGCGCTGTATGAACGCAGTCGATGAACGGCTCGTGCCGGAGTACGACGGTACGCCGCTCATTCTCGCCGTTGGCGAGTTCGACTGGCCGCAGGGTTATGACTACCTGCTGGCGGCGTTGGCCCGTTTGAAACAGGCGAACGTGGCCTTCCAAGCGCGGCTGGTAGGCGATGGCCCGCTGTATGCGCCGTTCCGGTATTCGATTGGCGCGCTTGATCTTGAGGCGGATGTAATGCTAGATCGTGCGAATGCAAAAACAAGGCGTTGGGCATTGGGTTCTTATGATCGCTTCCTTATCCAAAGTGGCGAGGATATAGCAAAACAAAGCCGCTCACGTTTCAGAGAGAAGATTATCGAATGGCCAATAAATGAAATTTTCGTCTTGTCCGCACACCTCGACTCCGAGGAGAACCGTGTTCTGCTCAAGTCTGCGCTGGATGCGGGACTGCCCGTCATCATCACCGATGCGGCCAACGCGGGCGGGCTTGTGCGTGATGGTGAGAATGGTAGTATCATTCCGGCGCGAGATATTCCCGCGCTCACCGAAGCGCTCAAGAAGCCGTTAGCTCTTAGCTCTTAGCTGTCAGCTTGTCAGCTATCAGCTTGTCAGCAATTCAAAGGCTTTAGCTGATTGCTGAAATGCTGATCGCTGAAAGCTAAAGGACTTTTCTTATGCCCGTGGAACGTAAATGGCGAACAGAAGCATGGCGGCTGAACCACCCGCTCTCATGGCAGGAGAGGTTACACGATGGTTTTCATGCCGTGACCATGCCGATGCGCCGATTTTTAGGGCGGGTGATGATCGCGCCACAGCAGAGTTACCTCGAAATCGCGGCCCGCTTCAAAACGTGGCAGCACATCGACGGTGACTACTGCGAGTTCGGTGTCTATACGGGCGCATCGTTCGTGCAAATGTTTCACCTGCTGTCGAAGCTCGAAAGCGAACGCGGCTACCACGAATTTCCGACGCGCTTTTTCGCATTCGACTCGTTTGAAGGTCTGCCGCAGATTGGTGGAGAGGATCGCCGTTTTGCACAGCTTCGATTTAGGGCCGGCGAGTTCGACGCGCCACGCACCGAGTTTGAGTCCAACCTTCAACGCTCTGGCGTCGATCTGGCTAGAGTGACGGTTGTGCCGGGATGGTACTCGGAAGTGCTGACACCTGAACTGCCTGCACGTATCGGGCTAAAGCAGGTGTCGATTGCCTATGTAGACTGCGACCTTTACGAATCTGCCGTTCCGGTGCTGAACTTTTTGACCGATTTGCTGGTCGATGGCGCGGTTTTGATCTTCGACGATTGGAATGTCAACCGCGCCCATCCGCAGCTAGGGGTTCAGGGCGCGTTCCATGAATGGAGCGCCCGTAATCCGCATCTGCGTTTTAGCGAAATCTCCGGCCTGATGGCGCAGCGCGCTTTCATCGTCCACCGCCCGCTTGAATAGCTGACCGATGCCCACCAAACCCGTAATCGGTATTTACGTGCAGCGTTTTCCCGTGCCGTCTGAGACGTTCATCGTCACGAAGGTGTTAGGGCTGTTGGCTGCGGGCTTCGACGTGCGGATTTTTGCTGCCGCTCCGAGCGATCATTGGGGGCGTTTTGCGGCGTTGAACGGGGACGTTGGCGACGATGTGCGCCAGCGATTGCATATCGCGCCGCCTACTCGACCCTTAAGCAAAATGCTGACGCGGGGGATTGCTCAAGTGCTGCGAACCGCGCTGGTACATCCGCTTGATTTTGGACGATTGATGCTGCATAGCTGGCGAACACGGCACGATTCGACGCAGGGTTTTTTGCGCGGCGTCTACTCGCGGGTGAATTTCGTGGGGCACAGGGTCGATGTTTTGCATGTCGAGTTCGACGCGCAGGGCGTGAACATCGCGGATATGAAGGACTATCTACACTGTCGCCTGCTGTTGAGCGCGCGCGGCACGTTCCAGATGACGACTGTACCCGATTGGTTTCCGGGCGTGTTCGACTATCTTTTTCGATACGTCGATGGCTATCACTTCATCGGTGATTTTCTGCGCGAGAACACGCGCCGCTTGGGTTTGCCCAACGATGTGCCAACATGGTTGATTTATCCCGCTGTTGATCTGCAACTCTTTCGCGCCGATAATCCGCGCCAACCCCACGATCCCAACGCGCCGCTGAAAATCCTGTCTGTCGGGCGGCTGGCATGGGCCAAGGGCTACGAGTTCGCGCTGGATACGGTTTTGCGCCTGCGACAGCGCGGCCTCGATGTGCGTTATACGGTACTTGGCGAAGGGCCCTATCTGGACGCGCTGACTTTCGCCGCGAATCAACTCGGCATCACGGATATTGTCACGTTCGTGGGGGCTGTTCCGCGTGAAAAGGTCATCGCCTACTATCAGGATGCTGATGTGCTGCTGCATCTGGCGCTGGAAGAAGGCTTCTGTAACGCCGTCATCGAGTCGCAGGCGATGGGCTTACCCGTCGTGTGTAGCGACGTTGGCGGCCTGCCGGAGAATATCGCGGACGGCGTTACAGGTTTTCTCGTGCCGCAGCGCGACCCCGATGCCGCCGCCGATAAGCTGATCGAACTGGCACATAATCCCGAACTCGCGCTGAAAATGGGCGCAGCGGGGCGCGAACGGTCTTTCGCGCACTACGATTTATCGGAGCAGATTGAGCGTTTCACGCTGCTGTATCTGGAATTGGCGGCGCTGCCAGTGAGAAAATCGCAGCCATGAAAACGGTACTGTTTGTGTATCCAAGCGATTCTTCTGT
>JACMMD010000716.1 GCA_014379235.1 Anaerolineae bacterium | reverse complement strand
GATGCTCAAGCCCGCCGCGTTGAACGCACGGATGACATCTTGCGCGGTATACTTGTTGAAGGGAACAGCCGTTGGCTCTGCGCCGCCGAGCGCGCCGCAGCCCGCCAATAGTAGGCCCATAACTATAACGAGCAAGGTAACGATTCGTTTTAGCATGAAAACTCTCTTTCGTCACATGACACTACCATAGGCTGATTATATCCATGACCATTGTTTATCACGAAGAAGACGGTGATTTAGAACACCTTGCGGACAAGAAGATCGCCGTCATCGGTTATGGCAACCTTGGCCGTCCGGCAGCGCTGAACTTACGCGACAGCGGCATCAATGTGTTGATCGGCGCTCGTGCGGTGGATACCAGCGTCCACGCCGCCTCCGATGGTTTCCGCGTCATCAGCGTAGCAGAGGCCGCGCAGCAAGCGCAGATTATCATGCTGCTCATACCCGATGAAGTCATGCCGCAGGTCTATCTCGAACAGGTCGCACCCTATCTTTCACGGGGCGATACCCTTATTTTCGGTAACGCTTATAACATTACCTTCGGCTTTATCGAACCGCCGCCGTTTGTCGATGTCGGGCTGATCGCGCCGCGCACATTGGGCGATGCAGTGCGTGCCCGCCACGAGGCGGGGCGGGGCTTTTACAGTTTCGTAGCTGTCGGGCAAGATGCCAGCGGCGGTGCGTGGAAAACCGTGCTGGCGTTGGCGCGTGGAGTGGGTTCGCTGCGGGCGGGAGCGATTGAAATCGCCTTCGAGCAAGAAGCGCATCTCGACCTGTTCATCCAACAGGCGGTGCTGCCAGCATTCCATCACATGGTCATCACAGCAGCGCGGCTGCTGATGAGCAAAGGTTATCCGCCCGAAGCCGTTTTGACCGAGCTTTACATCGGCGGCGAGTTCACCGATTATCTATCGCGGGCAGCACAAGATGGACTGCTCCATGCGCTGCAACTTGGCTCGATGACCAGCCAATACGGGACGTTCAGCCGCCTTGACCGCTTCGGTGATCTCAAGTTGGAACGCCTGATGGAAGTCACGCTCGAAGAAATCACCACTGGCGCATTCGCCCGCGAGTGGGCCAAAGAATATTCCGATGGCTACCCGCGCCTTGACAAGCTGCGTAAGAGCCAGTCCGATATGGAAGTGTGGGAACTGGAGCAGCAGACGCTGGATATGTTAATGCCGTTTCGGGAAGAAGGCGGTTACGATAATAATAGTCAGTTCGCTCCTAACAGGGACGACGAAACCGCATTTGATTTCGATAACGACGATGACGACAGCCGTTTTGCTCCTCCGAAGAGGGGTGACGACCATTAGCCAAGCAGAGGGATGACGATGGTCACGAATGTTGAGGATACGAACGCGCTCCGCGCACTGATTGACCTACTCAACGACGAAGATGCGGACGTACAACAAACAGCGTCCGTACAACTGGCCGAATCTGGCAAGGCCGCTGTCCCGCTGCTGATCGACGCCCTGAGTGATTCGCGCTGGCGAGTGCGTTATCTGGCCGCCTGGGCGCTCGGT
>JACMMD010000715.1 GCA_014379235.1 Anaerolineae bacterium | reverse complement strand
GGCTGGCGATCCAAGCATGATGACTCAGGATCGTCAGCGCATCATCGAGCGAAGTTTCGCAGGGACGCAGACCGAGAAAACATGGCAGCACTTCGTCGCTGGCTTCGACTGCTAAATCGCAGTCTAGGAAAGCGCGCAGCTCCGCCTGCACCGTACTGGCCTCGGCGTAAGGTCGTGCCCGCAGCAGCCCGACCCACGCGGCCATGACTGTTGCGAGGACGACGATCAGCAGCAGGGCGAACTTTTGCATTGAGCGCAGCATCATGCTCGATTCTCCGTCAGCAAGGCCGCTTGCTCAACATGCCAACAATCTCGTCATACTGGTACGCTGGTATGTACCGCTGGCGTGTTAGGTTGACGGATACCGGAGCGCCATACAGAGCTGTTGGCGTGATCGGGCAGGGAACAGCGCTTTCTGTCGTCAATAATGGATCAAAGTAGGCATGATGTGGAATGATGCGCGTTTGGGTCAGTGTTGCAAAGCTCTGACTCTGCGGCGGGCCGAGCACGAGAAGAACCTCACCAAAAGGGGCGTTCACGCGCAGTTCGATAGCCTGTATGAGGCCATCGCGGGCATTCAGGTAGGAGATGCGCGTCGTGTCAATGAACGCGGGCTGCTGGTCATTCCATGTCCAATAGATGCCACCCCAACCGATTGAGCGCTGAAAATTGTCGGCGAGGCGCGGTGTGATAATCCACTCGTGAGCATCCAGTAAAAGCAGCGCTTCATCGACGGTGGTCACACCCGGTTGGATTCCGGCCCAACAGGGCGCGGGACAGCCTTCCGGCGGCAGCAGAAAATCACGTAAGCCGCCATCCTCGTAAGGCCGCGCCCGCAGCAGCCCGACGTAGCCCAATAGAAGCACTGCCGATAGTGATAAAAACGTCAGTGTCGGACGCAGCAGCAGCAGCGAGACGCGCAAGGATGAGTCCTCGATTGTGCGAACCTCTACCTTAGCACCGCTTTCGCTTGAGCGCCAAAGGTTCTATACAGGTGCAGGCACAACCACGCGCAGTGCGTTCGGCAGGATGCGCGCTGTCACCGGGCCGGGAACAATCAATTCGCCATCGACCACTACTTTTTGTATCGGCTCGGCGCTAATGATGACTTCTCGCGCTTGCCATTGCAGCAGCGTTTCGGCTTGAGCGAGTTCGCCCGCCGTTACGGCACTGGCCGCCGCTGCCAGCAGCGAACCGATATTGGCATCCTGAAAAACAATCACATCCATCATGCCATCGCTCATGTCGATAGCGTGAGAAAGCGTCAGTCCAGCGACACCCACACTGCCGAAGTTCGTCACCATACAGTTGATGCCATCGACTTCGACCTGTTTGCCATCCAGTGTCATCGTATAACGGGAGGTTGGCGGGTTGGATAGGTTCTTAAGTGCGGCGGTTACATAAGCCATGATGCCGGAGCGGTCTTTGGCCTCTCTGTCGGCTTCGTCGTTCATGTTTGCTTCCAATCCGATACCTAGATGGAAAAACACTTGCTCGGGGTTATTGTCGTCGCTCAACAGCAGCCCCATATCAAGGCTGCGAATGGCGTTGGGCGCGCCGCCGAGCAGCATCGCCGCTGAGGCCAGATCACGCGGAATACCAAGCTCAACCGACAGCACATTGGCCGTGCCGCCGGGTAAAATGACCATCGGAATCCGGCTGTCACGCATCCCGCTGGCCACGTCGAGAATCGTGCCATCGCCACCGTAGGCCACAATCGCATCGACTCCGGCGGCGACGGCGGCTTCGGCAAAGCGCCGCGCATCACCGGACTGTTTGGTGATGAACATCTCCCATTCGATGTCAAGGTCTTGCAAGATACGGTTGAGAGTCGGCAGGATTAGGTCGTCTTGACCGGAAGCCGGATTGATGATGATGTGAACGTGCTTGAATTTGATCGTTACAGCGCTAACTTCTTGTGGTGTGGCTGCGCCGCTGCCGCTGACAAACTGCTTGACTTTCTCGACGATGGTGGTGGGAGCGGAAGTGGAGTTTTCGTCGCTGTCGGTGGTTAAAATCGGGGATTGGTCATTCATTGCTTACTACCTTCACTGTTACTAAATGCAGCCTTTGATTATCATCCACGGCCTTTAAGGACAGGTGATGGTCGCATGAGATTAAGCGTTGTGATAGTAATCCGCTGGCTAGACAGCGCTTTCACGCCCGATTATCATACTCGTATGAATGACGAGCCATTTTATGATTTAGACGAAATTGAGCTAATCGACACCGCGCCGGAGCGTTATTGGACGGCGAAGCGGATTCTGTTCATAATTATCCTGCTTATCACCCTGATTAGTTTTCTGGCTTACTCACTGTTTGGGGATTGGCTGCGGGTGACGTCGCGCCCAACGCCGCCGCCGCCGACAGTGCCGCATTACCTTGCTTGAATTGGCCCGTATCGCTGGGCCGGAGGACTACCTTGAGAACTGCATTCTCCATCGCACTCTTAGTTATACTATTCACAGCATCTTGTGGCGCGCCCGCCGAACCGACCTCTGCTCCAATTATCGTGCCGACATTCACTCCGAGCGGCCCGCCTGTGTCATTCGAGATTCAGCTCACCAACGGTCAGACACTGACTCAAGATTCGGCGGGCGTCAACTTCGCCAACACACCCGCTGACCGTTCCGGCGTGGTGTTCGGTGTGCGTGAGGGAACGAGCATCGTTGTAGCCTTCGATACCGCCGATCTCGCGCCGGGTCAGGGCACAATCTGGACGGGGCTGATAAACATCCCGACGACCTCAAACGGCGTTACGGGCATGATGGTATGCGGTGGCAATGCCGCTTCATTAACCAACGCGACGCTCACTGTGAATGAAGTGAATGGTAATCGAATGAGCGGCAGTTTTGCGCTGACGGCGATCAACTGTCGCCTGATGGATGAGCAAGGTGCGCCGATCACCGATATTGCTGCGCCCCTGAACGAGGTCGCCGCGATGGGGACGTTCACCAACGCGCCGTTCAAACCGTAAATTGGCTACGGTTCGAGGTCGATACCTTGCGCGTAAGCTCCGGCAATGGCCGCCATGCGCTGCTGAATACGCGCTTGATCGGCGGGGCTGTAGGTGTGCAGGCGTAATGGCTGCTGGCGATAATCTACTCCCTTACTACGACGAGAGCGTAGATAAGTAAAGTGATAGACAGCGTTGAGGTCGAAATCAAATGTATCTTCACCTGCAAGCGGCAGTTTCACCACAGGAAGTGGCTCATCTACATCGAAGCCATTAGCGCGTACTCGCCCTTGCTCTACGTCTGGTCGCGGATCACTAACGAAGATATTGTATGGATGCGAATTGGCTTCATCGGGATAGAGCGGATACGTTGGGACAGTAGCAGGAAATTCGTGGATGTAATCCACTTCTATTAACGGTGTGCCCGTATATAGCGCATCGATTCGAGCCTTCTGGTAGAGATAATAGCCGCTATTTCCCGGCTTGTTCGTTGGCGATATGAGTTCAATACGGGCCACGATTTGCCCAATACGAACATCTTCATCCATTTGGCGAATAATGACAGCCCGCGCAAAATCTTCTTCAGGGTCTAGCGTATTCCGCAATGCAGTTTCCCATGTTGATGCGACTCGCGGTTTAGCTATAGTAGCGGCTGTTTCGAGCGCAGTTCCATAAAGGGCAACATCCGGGATTGGTTTTCTCGTTCGCGGTGGTTCATCAGTGGTCACATCATCAATTACTAACTGCAATGATTGTTCGGGTAGAGCCTCATAGTTTTCGGGAAGCTGCTCATTGAGGAAGTCTGCCATGTGCGCGATATGCAGCGCATGGAAACTGGGCCAAATTGTCGGCATTCCAGTTTTCTCCAACAGAATGCCTTGAAGATGCGGATTAACGCCGCGATATTGGTTCTTGCGAGTGATGATCGGCTCAAGTTCGCTCATCGGCTGACCTTATTCTAAAAAGGTGTACCCCTACGGAATATTGGCTTAATTCGCGGGCAAGACCACACGCGGTTTTCCTCCGCTCTTCTGCAAACTCTAGCGCGTTTCCTGTTCGAGGTCGATACCTTGCGCGTAAGCTCCGGCAACCGCCGCCATGCGCTGCTGAATACGCGCTTGATCGGCGAGGTTGTAGGTGTGCAAGCGTAGGGGTGTTTCGCGGTAATCTACGTAAAAGCCCCAACGTCCAGATTGATAAGTATATTGATAGACAGCATTAAAATCGAAGTCGAGTGATTCCTCACCTGCTAGAGGAAGCGCTAGAGTTGGCAGTAGGCTATCCACCGCAAACCCATAGCCGCGTACTTTCCCTTCCATCACTGTTGGACGTGGATCATTGATGAAAATGGTATAAGGTTGGGAGTTTGCGGCTTTCGGATAAAGAGGATAAGTAGGGACAGTGGCAGGGAGTTCGTGAATATAGTCCACTTCAATTAATGGTGTGCCACTGTAAAGCGCGTCGATACGAGCCTTTTGATAGGCTGGATATCCGGTACGTCCGGGTTTGTTCGATGGCGAAATAAGCTCTATACGCGCAACCGCTTGCCCTAAAATTCCATGTTCTTCTACGGTATGAATGACAACAGCACGTACAAATTCCTCTTCTGGGTCGAGTGTATTTTCTAGAGCGGTTTGCCAAGTAAAGCCTGTCATAAGCGCTGTTGGTGCAAATGAACCTTGTGATGCTATTTCGCGCTCATAAATGGCAACATACGGTATGGATTTGCGGAAGCGCGGTTCAAAGAAAACATCGTCTACGAGGATTTGTAGAGATGCTTCAGTACGGGCTATATAACGCATGGGAAGTTGGCGATTCAGAAATTCCGCGATATTCGTCATATGATCTGAGTGGAAGCTGGGCCACACAGAAGGATCCTTACTCACTTCAACCAAGATACTCTGTAAGTGAGGGTTGATACCGCGATACTGATTTTTCAAGGTAAAGATCGGCTCAAGTTCGCTCATTGGATACTTCCATTAGAAAAGGGCGACGCATGCGTCGCCCCTACTGAATGTTTTGTTAATTCGCGGACAAAACCTCACGCGGTTTGCTGCCGCTTTCCTGCGGGCCGATCACGCCGCGTTCTTCCATGATGTCGATCAAGCGGGCGGCACGTGTGTAGCCGATACGTAAACGGCGCTGCAACAGCGATACCGACGCTTTGTTCAGCTTACGCACCAGTTCCACTGCCTCGTCGTACATCTCGTCGTCACCATCCGCGCCCGCATTGTCATCATCGTCGTCGCTGCCAAGCCCGAACTGTGAGCGGCTTGTGCTGCCATTGCCACGACCATTGTCGTCATCGTCGTTGTTGTCCCAGAAA
This sequence comes from Anaerolineae bacterium, assembly GCA_014379235.1. GTDB lineage: Bacteria > Chloroflexota > Anaerolineae > Aggregatilineales > Phototrophicaceae > JACMMD01. The sequence continues at coordinate 4,133 of JACMMD010000715.1, read as the reverse complement.
GCGCGCTGCGGTGTGCTTTCCTCATCGCGGCCCAAGCCAGCGTTACGCTGCTGCTGATTGCTCGGCGCTTTATTGCCGAACACCGAAGGCGCGTTGACAGGTTGGCCGCCGCCAGACATCGCCGGAGAGTTGCCATCCAGCACCAGCGCCGCCATCGGATAATTGCGATCATCCTCGCTGGTTTGATCTTTCCAGAAGTCAACGACATTGTCGATTTCGCTGTCCGAGAGGTACACACCTTGCAAACGCACCGGAGCAGGCGAGTCGCCGCTCATATAGAGCATGTCGCCGCGTCCGAGCAGACGTTCCGCGCCGGGTTGGTCGAGAATAACGCGACTGTCCACGTTACCGGCCACCGCGAAGGCGATACGCGCCGGGAAGTTCGCTTTGATGAGACCCGTTACCACGTCCACCGATGGGCGCTGTGTGGCAATGACGAGGTGGATACCCGTCGCACGAGCCAGTGCTGCGATACGGGTGATGACGCGCTCGGTTTCGTCCGGCGCGAGCATCATCAAGTCGGCTAACTCGTCGATGATGACCACGATGAACGGCATCTGTTCGAGATCGGCAGGGCGATGCTTGTTGTAATCGTCGATGTTACGCGCACCCGCCGCGCTGAACTTCTTATAGCGCTCATCCATCTCGCGTGTGACCCATTTCAACACGCCAACGATACGCTCAAGGTCAGTGACGACAGGCGCGACCAGATGCGGAATGCCGTTATAGCCTGTGAGTTCCACGCGCTTGGGGTCGACCATGATGAACTTCACTTTGTCAGGGGTGTTGTTCAACAGCAAGCTGCAAATGATCGAGTTTACGCACACCGATTTACCCGAACCCGTTGTGCCTGCGATGAGCAAATGCGGCATGGCGGCGAGGTCGCCGGAGACGGGCGTACCGTCCACGCTTTGGCCGAGCGCCACCGTCAGCGGGCTTTTAGCTTTGAGTTTGGCGAACTCCTCAGTCTCCATCACGTCGCGGATACGCACCAGCGATGCCTGCGCGTTCGGTACTTCCACGCCGACGTAGCCTTTGCCGGGAACGGGCGCTTCGATACGGATAGCCTTCGCGCCGAGCGCAAGCTGCAAGTCTTTGTCGAGCTGCGCGATGGCGTTGACTTTCACGCGGCTCTTTTTGCCGCCGCGACCCGTGATGTAATCCGGCTCGACGCCGAACTGCGTAATCACGGGGCCAGTATTCACCTCAACGACACGTCCCGGCGCGCCGAAACTTTGCAGTGTTTCTTCGATGGTGCGGGCGCGTTCGAGCAGCAGGTCGTGGTCGAAGTCCTGTTCCTGACCAACCAACAGTAAGTCTTTGTAGTCAGGCAGTTTCCAGTCTTTGCGCTGCTTACGGCTGAACTGTGCGGGCGGTGTTCCAGAAGCGCGAATCACGCTGCCCTGTGTGCCCGGTGGCGGAGTCGAAGGCGTTGGCAGGGATGGCATTTGTGGTGCTTGCGGCCCTGTACCGACTGTTCGCGCTGAAGGCGGCAGCGGAGTCGGTGCAGACTGCGCCTCACTCACTACGTTCATAACGCGTGGTGTTGGCCGCGCCGGAGTTTGCGGCATTGAGGCAGGCGCGCTTGAAGCAGCTGCGCTTGAAGCGGCCACGCTTGCCGCAGGCGCGATGGGATTTGAGGGTGGCGTTGGGCGCGAGACTGGTGTCATTGGCGGCGGCCCTGTTCGCAGTTCAGGACGAGCAGGCGGCGCGCTGGTCGGGCCAGCTTGTCCACCAAGTCGATCAAATGGCGACGCGCTAGGCGGACGGTTCGCGGCGGGCATTCCACCAAGTCCGCTTGCGCCACCGGGACGCCCCGCGCCAGAACGCAGCGCATTCAGACGTTCACGACGGTCTGCTAGGCTGCCGCCCATTTCCTCATCGTCGTCACCGAGTTCTTCATCTTTGTCTTCGTCCGCGTCTTCATCGTCGGGACGGGTACTCTTGAAGGTGCTGGTAGCAAAGCGCGACGTTTGCGCGCGAGGCAGTGGCCCCTGCCCCTTTGCGGTTGCCGGCCCAAGACCGGCCCATTCGGCGGGCATTTCGGCTTCGGTTTCGCCGTCTTCTTTTTCGGCTGCATCGACAGTCGGCAGAATTGAAGATGGCGCTGACAGCGGGGAAGCGGGAGCAGTTGCACCAGTCACCGATGCGGCAGGCGCCGTTATGCTGCTGCCTGCTGGCGCGGCATCACCGGGGCGCCGGAACGGTGAAGATTGGCTGCCGGACGCGGCGGGTGTTGTTGGCTGCGCTGCTTGCTGCGCCTGAGTGCGCGGATTCATCAGATCACCGAGACGTACAGGTGCTTCGTCGTCGTCATCGTCCGCAGGGAACGCGGACGCAGCAGGACGAGTCGAAGCAGGCAGCGTTAGCGGTTGATTGCGCGAGAATGACGACGAACCCGGCCCGCCTGACACGGACGCAGCAGGCCGCTGACCCGTTAGTCCGGGCGCTGCTGGCGAACCAAGTTGGGCCGCAGGCTGCGATGCTGTTTGCGGCGCTCCAGTTGGCGCGGATTGCGCTGCGACAGAAGCGGCTTTGCCATCTGTTTTGTCGTCGGTTTTGTCACCACGACTGAAACGTCCCGCGAGACCGCCAGCCATGCCGCCAATACCACTGGTGAGGCCACCGAAGCGGCTGGCTTTCTCGCCATTTCCGTCGGCGCTGGCAGCATTGGCCACGCTGGCCGCTGGCTGTTGTTTGGGTACGGCGGGTTTATCGTCAGCCGATTTGTCGCCGCCTCGATTGAGCATACTGCCCGCGATGCCGCCTGCGAGACCGCCTGCAATTCCACCGAAGCGACCTAAGCGGCCTTTATCGCCGCCAGATTCAGTAGGTACGGAGTCTGGTTTGCTGGTTGAGGCCGCGGGCGCTGCTGGCTTGGCGCTTGGAGTCGGGATAGGCTTATCCGCCGCCGGACTCGTAGGTGTTGACCCGCGTCCGCCGAAGGTCGGCACAACGCCGCGCAAACGTGAGCCGAATCCGCCGCCTGCTTGAGCAGGTTCGCGTAAGGCTTGCTGTTCCGCGACAGGGCGGAATAGACCTTGCGCGACTTCTTCATCGTCGTCATCGTCAGCCGTATTCGGCTGCTCGATGGTGATCTGATCGCCGCTGATCGAAGCCGTGACCGTGCGCCCGCCGCGTGTAATGTTGATGCTGCGTTCCGGTTCTGGTGCTGGCAGTTCTGCGACTGGCGCAGGCAAGGCCGCCGCAGCAAGGGCGGGCTGTAAAGGTGTGCCGCTGCCTAGTTCAGGTGTGGCGGGCTTGGATACGCTGATTTCTGCCGCTGGGGCAGTGCGCGCTCGCAGGGCTTCTCGCGCTTGCTGCATTTCCGCCTGACGGATGGCGCGGCGTGTGGACGTGCGCTGCTGCGCGTCGCGGAAGCTGCGCCAGAGGCCGATCATCAATATCGCCAGTTCGGACGCGCTGAGGCTGAACGACAGCATAATGCCGACGATCATCCAGCCGATCAGCACGAAGATACCGCCGATCTCGGTGATGTTCATGACGACCAGATAGTACAGTTCCGCACCGATTTGACCGCCGCCGCGCCCCGCTTCCACCGAGCGCTGCAAGAAGTCGCGTATCAGGGTCAGCGTGTAGTACGACTGCATCGAGTCGATGTATTGGAAGATAATCAGTATGCCGAGATACACCATCGCCACGCCTGCGATTCGCGTCAGGTCGAGCTTAGGTGCGTCCTCGCCGAAGTGGCGAATCAGCAGCCACATGCCGATCAGGAACATGACTACCGGAACGGCTATCGCGCCCCAACCGAAAGTCTGCGCGAAGAAGGTATTGATGCTGCCGGTCAGCGCGCCCTGCGTGGGCGAGAGTGAGCTAAAGAACAGCGCCAGCGCACCCAACACGAGGCCAATGCCAACGATGTCCAGTTTACGGTCAAGCGATAGCCCGCCGCTCTCAACCTTGACATTCTTGGCGGCACGGGCTTTCTTGGCTCGTGCTGCTGCTTCGGCATCTTTGTCACCGCCGAACAGCCCGCCAATCGAAGGCATACTGAAACGGCCTAAAATGCCGCCGCCTTTCGCACTCGCGGACGCTTTCGCAGCGGGTTTTGCGCCGCCCGCCGGAGTGCTTCCGCCGGGTTTGCTGCCACCGAACGAGCCGCCTGCTGG
>JACMMD010000714.1 GCA_014379235.1 Anaerolineae bacterium | reverse complement strand
TGTTCTCACGCACACTCATATCCAGCACCAAACCCTCGACCTTGCGATACTCGGTCAATAAGCCAATACCGAGTTTCAACGCTTGCGCGGGCGAATGGATCGTCACAGTGCGCCCATCGCGTTTAATCGTGCCGCTCACTGCGCGCTGATCGCCAAACAGCGCTCGTACCAATTGCTGCTGCCCCGCGCCGAGTAGTCCCGTAATGCCCAGAATTTCGCCGCGATGCAGCGTAAAGCTGACGTTGCGAACATGGTTTCCTACCGACAAGTTCTCGACTTCAAGCGCAGTTTCGTGATGCTTGTTCTCGCCTGCGGGGTTATGGCGATAGAACGTTTCGATCTGTTCGCCAATCGTCAGTTCGACCAACGCTTCCTCGCTGATGCCCGCCACATTAACCGTCGTGATGAGTTTGCCATTCCGCAAAATAGTAGCGCGGTCACAGTGCTGCATGATCTCTTTGAAGCGGTGCGAGATGAAAATAATGGCGATGCCCCGCGCCTTAAGTCCGTTCAAAATATTGAACAGCAGCGTGGTTTCTTCATCACCAAGCGGGGCGGTAGGTTCATCTAGCACCAGAATACGCGGTTCATGTGACAGCACTTTGGCGATTTCAACAAGCTGCTGCTGCGCCAACGGCAATCGCCCAACTTGAGCTTTAACGTTGATATGCCGGACGCCAAGATTCGAGAGGATGTCTTCGCTGCGTTTCCAGATAGATGATTCGTTAATGACAAAGCCGCCGTTAGTCTCGCGTCCGAGGAAAATGTTATCTGCCACCGACAGCTTATCGACGAGGCTCAAATCTTGATACACTGTGCCGACGCCGAGTTGCAGCGCTTCACGCGGGTGATTGAAACGCACGGCTTGGCCGTCAATGTGTATTTCGCCTTCTTCGATGGGATACACGCCCGATAGCACCTTCATCAGCGTCGATTTTCCCGCGCCATTCTGCCCGATCAGCGCGTGGATTTCACCGCGACGCACTGACAAATCGACATGATCGAGCGCCACCAAACCGGGAAAGCGTTTGGTGATACCAACCATTTCGAGAATAGGCGAAACATTGTTTGTTTCGGGCATAGGTGTTTTAGGCCGCTCGATACACGCTGCACATTGAAAGCTTAATTGTAGGGGCGACACATGTGTCGCCCGCATCGCCCCTACAGATAATTTAAGCGCCAGCGCGCTCTACGTAGCCGTCCACAATCGCTTGCAGCGGTAGTTCAAATGGGAAGGTCGCGGTCTGGCTTTCCAGATCGTCGGCCATTTGAATGAGTGCATCGACGTTTTCGCTCGTCACCAGCGCACCCGGCATACTGTAGCGCTCAGGGAACGCCACGCCGTTTGCCACTAGATAGGGCACATACACATTCCAGAAGCCGTTATACTGCGGAGCAAGCGCAATCGTGTTGCGTGTCAGACCTTGTGCCACCGCATCGAGACCGCTCTCCGTGCCGTCCACCGATACCAGCAGCACGTTTTCAGCCGCGCCCGAACGCTGAATCACATTCGCGGCGGGTACAGTCAACGAGTCACTCAAGCCGTAGATCAGGTCGAGGTCGGGATACGTGGTCAGCCAGTTCTCGGTGATTTCCGAAGCGCGCAGCGGATCCCAGTTGGTCGGCTCTGCGGCTACGATGGTGATGTCGGGATATTCCGCGATGATTTCTTCAAAGCCGCCACCGCGAGTTTGGTTGATGTCCTGACCAAGCATACCTTGCAGAATGGCAACTTCGCCTTCGGCTGCGCCGTTCTTCTCGATCAACTGCTGCACGGCGAACTCACCCACCATGCGTCCAATCGTCACTTCGTCCAAGCCAACGACAGTCACGCAGCCTTCAACGTAGCTGAACAAGCACACGACAGGAATGCCCGCCGCTGCTGCACGTTCCATCGCCGGGCCGAATGCCTGCGTGTCGATAGGGTTGAGCGAGATCACGTCCACGCCCTGATTAACAAGGTCTTCGAACGCCTGCACTTGGCGGCTGACATCGCCCTGCCCGCTGGTCACGGTTAGTTCAAAGCCATAACGCCGTGCAGCTTCTTCGCCGCCCTGTACCTGTGCAATCCAGAACGGGTTATCCG